>JAEOTN010000467.1 GCA_016839865.1 Promethearchaeota archaeon
CACGTGAATTTTATCCAGAAGAAGTCCCTCGTGAATTCTTTGCCATGTCTCAAAATGACTTAGATACATTATATTTTCCAGAAATTCTGCAGCTGAAAAAAAAATATGAAGAGACTATCATTATTAAAACTGGTTTGGAAATAGATTACATCAGTTGGATTCAAGATCCCATAAACACGTTTATTGATGAGTATTCTGAGAAACTAGACTATATATTTGGAAGTGTACACGTCTTAAAGACTAATGGGACAATATGGGGGATAGATGGGTCACAGTTTACTCATTTTTTTGATAAATTTGGAATCGATGTAGTTTACAAACAATATCTAGATGCGATTTTGGAGCTAATTCACACAGGTAAATATCACATTGTTGCTCATTTAGATCTTCCGAAAAAATATGGATTTCGTCCCCAAGATAGTAACTGGTATTGGAATCGAATCGCTGAAATTCTAAACGAGGTAAAAAAAGCGGGGATGGGGATTGAAATCAGTACAGCAGGATTGAGAAAATACATTGGGGAAATGTATCCAGAAGAGAGAATTATAAAAATGATAGTGGAGCGTAAAATTCCTCTTATCACATCATCAGATTCCCATAAACCAGAAGAGGTAGGTTATAATTTTGATAAGTTATATCCGTATTTAAGGGATTTGGGAGTTACTCAGTTATGTAATTACCGGAAAGGTGAACAATATTTTATTGGAATTGATGAATGATGGTAGATCACCCCAAAACTAAGATAGCTGTACAATTTCTGCTTAAAATGATGGATCACTCGGAAAAATACAACGCACAAACATTGCTTGAAGAAGTTCAACATGATGCGGAAAAGGATAATGAACCAGTAGATCCGTTTAGAGTCTTAATTAGCACAGTATTATCAGTCAGGAATAGAGATGAGAGCACACGTATCGCGACTGTTAATCTATTCGATAATGCAGGATTAAACTCACCTGAAAAAATACTTAATGCTCCACTTGAACGAGTAGAAGAACTGATTCGAAAATCAGGGATGTATAAAACTAAAGCTCAACGCATTAAAGAAATAAGCCGAATTTTGCTAGAAGAACACAAGGGGATTGTACCAAATGATATGGATAATTTACTTGCTTTACCTGGAGTAGGTCGTAAGGTTGCCAATTGTGTTTTAGTATATGCTTTCAAGGAACCTGCAATTCCAGTTGACACTCATGTCCATCGTATATCAAATAGAATGGGACTAGTTAAGACAAAAAAACCAGAGGATACGGAAAAAAAATTAACTCTGATTTATCCGAAAGAATATTGGTTGGATGTTAACAATACTTTTGTTTTATTCGGAAAAAAAATTTGCAAACCAATTGGACCACGATGTAATGAATGCCCTATTACCTTAGAATGCCCAAAAATCATCATAAAACCTCCTCCCAAGAAATAGTTTTAATTTTTAGAATTTTCGCATAAACTCATTTAGGAGATGTAGAACTAGCTCTAGCAATCGAGTAAAAAGGAATTTCTAACTTTAATTGCACCTTTCTCCATACACTGGACTACTAGGAGCTCTCTGTAATATGAACGTACAAGATGACAAACATCCAAAAGAACAGATATCGTCTAATTCTGATGAGATCATTAGTATTGACGCATTGGATGCCACCGAAGATGAGATTCCTGAGCAAGAAGATATAACTATTCCTACTCCACCACCGCAATTGGAAGATACTTTAAATACCAGTCGAAAACAATTCTTTAATCAAATCCTTGAGATGATTCATTCCTTAAGTGAACATTCAGATGTAATCACTAAGATATTGGATGATGGATGTTCCATATTAAACGCTACATCTGCAGCGTTAGTAATTTGGGAGGATAAATTAGGATTTTTTAACTCGATTTCAGGATTCTCGGAAGATGTAAACATTCGTGGACATTTGATAAATACCAATGAAGGTTTGTGTGGAAGAGTTTATTCTGAGCAGAAAACCATTTGGATCCGTAATTACAGTAAATCAATCTATTGCTATAAGTTATTCAAGAAGTTAAATTACAAATATGCAATTGGTTCTCCAATCATAATCCGAAAAGCGATTATTGGAAGTATTTGTTTTTATTATGATTCACTACCAAAGACTGACAATGAAGTTTTAAAGCGATTTGTTGAAGACCTTAGTCAACAGCTTAGTATTGTAATAATAAATTCTCGGATTTACCAAGCACTTCAAGAAAAATCTGAAAAATTGGAGAGTACAGTAAAATTTCTAAATTTATTATTGGATCGATCTCCTAATATTGTAATCAATCTAGATAGTAATGGAAAAATTCAATATTGGAATAAAACTGCATCAGATGTTTTAGGATATTCTCCACATGAGATGGCCGATTGTAATATTCCCCTTGCAGATCATGCAAATTCAGAAACTTTTTTGCAGTATTTTATCGATGCCAGGAAGGGTGTTACATATGAAAAAGCTCCTTTGGATTTTAGGAAAAGCAATGATGAGATCATTACTCTTAATTTGAAAATTATTCCTATCCGACGGAAAAAAGGAGATGAAGCACAATCCATCTTGATTTTTGCCACGGATGTATCAAAAAAGCAAATATTGGAACAAAAAATCAAACAAGCCGAACAAGAAATCACCGAACATAAACAAGAATTAGAAAAAACTCAAGAATTATTGGATGGAGTTCGATCTGATCTCGCAGATGCCGAGAAACTGGCCCTTATTGGAAGAATTTATGGGAATTTGGCAAACCAAATCAATAATCCTTTAATGATTATTAGTAATTGGGTACAGGTATTAATGGATTCTCACGAGGAAGATCCCTCTCCAAAAAGTCAAGAAATACATTCTTACTTACTTGAGATTCCCTCAGAGATTGAACGAATTGCAGAAATTGTTCGAAAAATCAGAGTATATTCGGAAATTGCTACACAAAAACAAATGCGTGAGATTTCGGTGGTTAACGCACTGAAAGATGCGATAAAAGATATTAAAAAATACATCAAAGGTGAGCGTATAAAAATCGATGTTACTTCAAATCTGAATAGGAAACCACCGATGATTATGGGTAGATATCAGCATTTGAAAACCTGTTTCGCTCATATGTTGGAAAATTCCATAATTTCTCTACGATACAAGGAACTATATGCAAAATTAGGACTTATCGACAAGAAATGGGATAGGAAAATTAAGATTACCGTTGATGAGAAAGTTATCAACCAAACTCCTTATGTCAGAATAGAAATATATGATTCTGGCATTGGAATTAATCGGGATGAGATTCGAAATGTCAAGAAGCCGTTCCACTCTAATTGGCCTACTGCCGATGATGTAATGGATCTTGCGGAATCTCAGGGAAAATCAATAAAATCTAAGAATAGAGAGCTTCTAGAACAATTTTGTTCAGAAGGATTCAAACAGAAACTTAAAGATAAGAATTTCTGCGTAGGGATGGGACTTACAATTGCAACTTTGATAGTAAAGGCTCATTCGGGTAATATTTATGCAAAATCTACTCAACTTAAGGGAATATCCTTTATAATGGACTTCAAACAATCGTAGGAGTTAAAGTAGGTTTTGACAAAGTATTTATAATAATAAATCGGTGAAAATAGCCACAACAAACAAAATAGGTGATACAAATTTCCACAACAAATGCAAGAATATTGGTTATTGATGATGAGAAATCCATCCGTGTAACCTTAAAGAAAATTCTTGAACGGGAGAATTTTACGGTAGAAACTGCACGAGATTTTCAAAATGTTAAATCCATATTGAATGCTGAGAACCCTAACTTCGATTTATTACTAGTTGATCTAGTATTACCTAAAACAAATGGCATTGATATTGTAAAACATTTCAATGAGAAATACGATTTTGATATTCCGGTCATATTTCTGACTGGAGAGCCAAATTTGGACTCTGCAATTAATGCTTTAAGATTAGGTGCTTATGACTACATCGAAAAACCGATACAGAAAACTAAATTGCTAGAAGTTATCCAGTATGCATTAAAACGGAAGAAAAGCGAAGAGACTATCCAAGATAAACGAATGGCTGTAAAAATGGACCAAAAATTGAAAGGTTTAGAGAAAAATCTTCAATCTGGCATCATTACAAGTTTTACCGTCAAAGTAGATGCACTCCGAGATAAAATCGATTATATAAAAAAGGGAAAAGCAGGAAAAGTACCTTCCAATTTATCCGCTGAAATCGCTGTTCTTGATAAATTAATCAATGATCTTGAGTTAGAAATAAAAAAAAGTAACCATCTAGGAAAATTCATTCGAGACATATCGAAAAAGAAATAAAAATTCTTTTTACCACATACAAGTAATATTCAAATAGGGAAATATAGAATATTAGAATAAACGAGTGGGTACATCATGAGTGATGAAATTATAAACGAAATTGCACAATCCTTAAAAAAAATTAAGGGAATACATGGGTCTGCTATTATTGAGAAATACGGTGAAATTACTGGATTTGCGTTACCTGGGTGGGTGGATCCCGAGGGAGTGAGTGCCATGGTTGCTCTGATCTTAAAGGCTAGTGAACGTGCAACTAAGGAGTTGGATCAAGGGGAGCTATTAACAGCTACTTTGGAAAATGAAAAAGGGAAATTAGTATTCACTCCGATTGGGGATAAAGTTATTGTTATAATTACAACGAAGGAAGCTCAATTGGGATTAATAACCTTAAAATTGGAAGCGGCACGTCAAAAATTACGGTCACAGACCATCTAAATCATTTTTTACCATACATAAGCATTCAAGAAATGGATTAACTCTATCACTCCTACAGCAATAAAAAACATGCTTAAGAGGAAAATGACGAAAGTCATTATACCACCACCCGGACTGCTAATATATTTTGTAATGAATTTTCTTTGAGGAGGAGCTCCTGCTTCTTCTTCGACTTTTATTCTTCTTCGAACTTTCCGCATATGAAATGGTGCAGTAAGATAAGAACCCGTACCACCATAAAGGATCAGCCCCAAACCTGCAGATACTGCCCATCTAAAGCTTAGCTGCCAACTAAAGGTTAAGGATAGACTTCCTATTATAAATAGAGCAATACCACTACAGAACATCAAAATAAATTGGATTCTCTGCAATTTTTCATAGGTTTCTTTATCCATTTTGTTATCCACTGATTTAATGCCAAATCTGTGTATATGATATCATAACCAAGATATAACACTTATCGTCGATTTTCTGTATTTTCTATCCAGAAATATGATACACTCAGCATTTTTTTAATAAAGACTTGTTAAATGACATTAAAAGAAGCGATCCAACCTAGATGCACACGATTGAAAGTTCTTCGTGGAAAGTTTCACTTATCAGATTTTTTTCGAAAGAGGGCTATCTAAAAAATGAGAAAAGACGAGATTCAAGAGATAATCAGAATATTGAAATCCATTCGTAAAGATCCTGCTGAATTTGACCCAAAAAAAGAAAAGGATGAACCTCCCCAAATTCAGGCAGTTGAGTTTGCATTACCTTCAAACCTGCAAGATATAATCCCTTGTATTGCCGTAGATGGTTCATATTGCTTTTTATTTTCGTTCTTAGGTTCAGAAACATGGATTGCATTATTTCGAATTGCGATTTTGGATTATAAAATCGAAATCAAGAATGATAAAATTCATTACATTCAAAATAATCCTCCAAAATATTTTGATCACTTGAGTTTAATTAGCTTCAATCCAGATATTCTGAAATATCAGTATCCCCTTTATAGTCAAATTGCGAAGATTGCTGAACGCTTTCCAGAACGAAAAGCCTCCTTATTTGCAAGCAACCTCCTCTCTTATTTAGAGGAAAAAGCTTTACTTCAAATATCCTCAGAATATTCGAATTGCATTTTATTGAAAGATAGTGCCTTACTTTCCTTTAAGGGAATACCTAAAATCAGCTTTTTGAAAGAAATTAATGAAAATTGTAAAGCAAATGATATTTTATTTGCAGGAATTTCCAAATCCACAACCTTGCGTTACTTTGAACATGCGTTGACCGACGATTATTATCTCAAGCGATTTTTTGATAAAAAATACGCAAATCTGACCTACATACCCGTATCTAAAGATCATTTCAAGAAACAACAAAGGTATGATGTGTGGGGGGATGTCTACATAGCGAAATTGCATGAATCTGCAACAAAATGGTTCCGAGTAGATGTGGGTGTTGATAGAGGGAATGTGGATTCCTTATTCTCTATATTAGCTTTGTATTCAAAAGTCCATCTGCTTCCTGGATATCCAATTAGTTTAATTGAAGCGCATAAACTTGCAAAGAGTGTGAGAGATTTAAAGACAACGTATGAATTAGAAATTATTGATTATTTGAAAGAAATTGGGATTTCTCCCGAAGAATTAATTGCAGGAGAAGTGGATGTTGAAGGTAGAGAGTATGGCTCATTCCACGAACTCCTTGATGATTTAGCAAAATAAAAAATGATGATGGAATGGCAAAAAAAGAACCAAAAATGGATTTTGAAGAACTAAAAAAACCAGAAGGAAAAGAGAAAATAGGAGAAGTGTGTCATGCAGACACTGAAGCTCGAATATCTCTGAAAATCATGGAAAGTCCAGATGATTTAAAGCTAGGACAACCGATTATTGTAGATACAAAGAAATTTCTATATTATTGTATGCTGGGTAGATTGTACTATCCCGTGAATGATACTGTAATGAAGTTTGCGAATACCGCATTAACCAACTTGATTCCATCTACCCAAATTGAAGGAGTGAGAGGAAAGGAATTTTATGGACTTGCTGACCTTAATTGTTTGAAAATTATCACCTTAGATGAGAATGGGCGAAAAATTGAAGGGGAATTTCGCGAATTTGACACAGTTCCTCCAGTATTTTCCGATTGCAGAGAAGTTACGGAAGACGAGATTAATCATATTTTCAAGAAATCGGATACTACTGAATCAATTGGGAAATTGCGCGGATTTGATTTTGATATTCCGATTGATTTTGCTACTCTCGTAAAAAAACCATTTGGGATATTTGGCAGGACAGGAATTGGGAAATCTATACTAAATAAGCTTATTTGTCTCTATATTTTAAAGCAGAAAGCCTCTCGTCTATTGATTTTTGATATGCAAGGGGAATATGGATTATATTCGAGAGCGGAAGATAAATCAAAGGGATTGAAATATTTCTTTGATGAGGATATTCAGATCTACCGGCTAGATGCGCAAAAAGTAATCGATGGGGCAGAACCTTTCACATTTTATAAAGAAAACATTACTCCGGGAGATATCATTGCCAGTACTCAAACGTTAAGTGAGCCGGCTAAAAATACCCTTAGAACTCTGAATCGTGAAAGAACTCAATCAAGTTCTTCTGTTGATTTATTGACATTCATCGAGAATTATAATGCTCAATCAAATCCTGGTGTACATGAGGGGTCTTTAAATGCTCTAATTAATCGAATTAGTCGATTTAATGATTATGCTTTCCTTATTCCTGAAAAACCTAAAATAAAAGACAGTATCGAAAACATGTTTGAGAATATTAAACAAGGAAAGTCCATCGTAATTGATTTTGGGGATTATGGTGTAGACACTTTTCTCTACTATTTTGTAGCAAACGCAATTACGCGTCGTTTATACGAAATGTATTCAAGAAAAGAAGCAAATAAAGAAATGAATCTTCCACCTTTAGTTGTAGTTTTAGAAGAAGCTCATAAATTTTTACAGCCTGGAATCATCAATTACACCATTTTTGATCGAATCGCAAGAGAAATGCGGAAATTCCAGTTAACCCTTGCTTTTGTTGATCAACGACCCTCTCAAATTGATGAAGAAGTCATGTCCCAAGTAGCAAATCGATTTGTAATGCACTTGACTGATAAACGAGATATGGATATCACTGTCGGTACATTAACCGATCCTCAACAATATCGAAAAATTATTTCTGGATTGCTTAAAAGAGAGTGTTTAGTTTACGGTGATGCCATATCCGTGCCAACGATAATTAATATCAAGGATTACCATGCTGAAAAAGCGATAAAAAAATCATTAGGTGTCAAGAAAACCCAAACAGAAGTTAAAGAAGAATTAGCTAAAGGCGATATGAGAAAACTATTCGCAAAGAAAGAGTAGAATCCTATGACGAAATTGTATTTTATTGGAGACACACATTTTGGAAGGAAGTATTCCTTCCTACAAGATTACGAATTAAACATTTCCAGAAGAAATTTTGACGTAATCAATAATTGCGAGAAAATCGTGGAAGATGCAATATCCAATAATGCAGATTATGTCATCTTTCTCGGAGATGTTTATGATCGAAAAATAATTTCCCCAACAATTAGGAAAATCGTAAGAAAACGCATATTTGATCTCCTCCTCAAAGCAAACATTCCTGTATTAATTATTGGGGGTAATCATGATTCCTCTCGCAATCCAAGACGTGGAGTTGACTTGGAAGATCTTACAAGCTACCCCAATGTTGATGTGGTTACTCAGTATGAGGAGAAAATCATTGAATCAAAAGGGAAAAAAATCGGTGTATTATGCTTACCCTTCATCCACTATGAAATCCTTTTAGCGTTAGCACAGAGAGAAGGATATCCGATATCTGAAAAAGATCAAACACATTCAATTGCACAGACTATTGTTGAAACTTATATTTCTAATATGTGCGAAGAAGATCTAAAGGAATGTGATTATAGGATACTTATTGGTCATTATTATCTTAAAGGAAGCAAATTCCGTGAAACTAGTAATCCAAATCAGATTTATGGAGAATTTCAATTAAATCAACAAATGATTCAGAAAAAAAATTTCGATTTAGTAATGTTTGGGCACGTTCATCTTAAGCAAACATTGTATGATGATGATCGAATTGTCGTCTTAGGGTCTTCAGACAGAATTCATATGGGGGAGAGAGATTCTAAAAAATTTTATGCTATTTATGAACCAGAAAAAGACAATTTGGAATTTAAGGAAATTGACTGTAGAACTTTGCTGAAACTCGAAATTGAGATACCAAAAGAAACAAAAGATTTTACACAATATGTGATACAAAAACTTCCTGAACAAATCGTTATTGAAGATGCTGTATGTCAAATTACGGTGAAATATACTAGGGGGAAACATATTTATATTGATAGAAGAGCAATTGCTGATTATTTTTTAGGTTCTTTCCATGTGACAATCAACTACATTGAGCAATCAGATGAAGATCTCCAACATTTACGAGAGGCGAACCTTGCTCCGTCAAGTTTATTCGAAGATTTCTTAACTCAAAAGTATCAGGACAATGAGTATTACACTGAATTATTAAATGTAGGTTCTGAATTAATTGAAACACAAATAAGAACTACCAATATTACTGAGAAAGGAGCATTATCGATTCGTTCGATAGATGTTCAAAATTTCAATAAATATGGCAAAGGTCCAAATAAAATAACTTTTGATAAAGATCAATATGTGATTAAAGGCCCTACTGGGACAGGGAAATCCTCATTACTCGATGCCATAACATTTGCACTATTCAAACGAAGTGTGAGAAGAGATGTTG
This sequence comes from Promethearchaeota archaeon, assembly GCA_016839865.1. The sequence continues at coordinate 9,529 of JAEOTN010000467.1, forward strand.
GATTAACTATAGATGAAATACTGTATGAAGATGGATATGTAGAATTGGAATTACGTATCGGAGATAATACTGTAAAAGTAAAAAGAAAACAAAAAGCTCCCAAGCTTCAAATTACCATTAATAATAAAACACCTTACAAAGGATTGAGTATTCCTGAACAAGAAAAGAAACTTGAAGAAATAATTGGATACGATTATGAGGGATTTATTTCATCTTTTTTTATTCGACAACAAGAATTACAAATTTTCTCATCGCTTTCCTCTGCAGAGCGTCAAAAACGGCTTGCAAAATTGTTTAAACTAAAGATATTTCAAAATATGGAGAAAAATCTGAAGGATAAAATCGATAAAGCAGAAAAAACCTACAATAAACTCGAAGGTGCTATCAGTTCAGATCAAGAGAGGATTAAGAAGATACCTGATCTGAATTCTGAATTGACTAAAGTCAAAGAGGGATTTAAGCAAATTACGTCACACATCACTAAACAAAAAAAAGTGGTTAAAGCTGCTAAAGAATCTCTAGAGTCTATGAAAGATAAAATACTTGAATATAATACAATCACATCCAAAATAATGGAATTAGAGAAAACAAAAATAGGAAATAAACAGAATTTAAAAGAGTATGAACAAAAACAAGAAACCTACGAGCAATTAAAAAACCAGTTAAAGGACTTTAAAGATCTTTCCACGGAACTCACCGAACTAAGAAATGCCCAAAATGAAATTAAAGATAAACAAACGCAAAAAACTCTTCTAAAGGCTCAAATACGAACAGAAGAACAGAGTATTAACCAAACCGAGAAACATTTCAATACCCAGTTGAAAAAAACAAAATCAGAAGTTGATAAAATTCAATCTCGATTAAAAGCCCTTTCTTCCGATTTGACTAAAGACCAAGCATTTAAAATTTTAAAACAAGTAGGAGCTCTTTCAGAACGACTTTCTCGGTTACAAACCATAGAAATTCCAATGGCTAAGGAATATTCCGATAAAGACCGTATTCAAAAATTTAAGGATGAGATCACAAAGACTGAAAAGGAAATCAGTGTAAGTAACCGACATCAAGACGATATCACCAAAGATGTGTTCATCGCCGATGAGCTATACGGACGAATTGATGATCTTGAACAAGAAGTGGTGAACCTGGAGAGAAACAAGACTACCGAAATAGAACAATTCACTAAAAAGAAGAAAGATCTTCAGAAAAAGATGAAAATTCAGAAATTAAATATCGATTTTGATCAACAATTGAAACCAATTGAACAAGAACTTAAAGATAAAGAAAGAAATCAAAATCAAAAAGTGCAGTTGGAAAAACAACTTTCCAAACTTCAAGATTTAACTGCACTTATACAAAAAACTAGTGCAGATATTGTTGCGAACAAGCAATCTATTGAACAGAATAAAAAAATTCAAAATGATTTAGAACCCACTTACAAAGAATTTCAATCTAAAAATGACCAACTCATCAAAGATGAGAGCGAACTTAATGAATTTATAGCTACCAAAGAAGGCGTGAATGTTAGAATCGATATGTTGAAAGCAAACATTCAAGAACTTTCAGATCTTAAGAAAAAAATTCAGAGTGATAAAAAGATATTGAGCGGTATGAAAAGGGATATCGACGTCCACACAATCTTAAGAAAAAAGATATTCCACCTCGATGGGATTCCCAAATTTGCTTTAGAAAAGATTTTACCGGCAATATCTATTCGTGCATCTGCGATATTAGGAGATTTAACTGATGGACGTTTAAACAAAATTGCGTTTACTCCCCTAGGTCAAAATAGAATAGGATTTGATATTCATATCGATGACGGGGATTCTCAACGGGAAGCTAGCACATTCTCAGGCGGAGAGAAAACTCAGATAAATGCTGCGATTAGATTTGCAATTATGGAACGAATAGATGAGATACCTGATACCACAGGTGCAATCTTCAGGAAATCTGATACTTTGTTTATTGATGAAGGAGATTTAGGAACATTGGATGATGATTCTTCTCGTCAATTATTTGTTGATAAAATCATGGATATGGGAACCCGATTCAAAAATATAATATTAATCACTCATTTGGAGGAAGTAGCAACACAATTTCCAAATCGAATAAAAATTGGTAGAGATCAGTCAGGTAAATCTAAAATTGTGAAATGACCATCTAATCTTCTTTCTTATATTCTGGGTGCTTGTATGCCACTAGATCCTTAAATACATTCATGAATAAGCACTCGTCTCGAGGCATCAACATTTCGTCTTTCAGAATTTCTCGGTCTGTGAAAGTAACTGGAGCTTTCCGCACTAAAACGATAGGGATTTGTTCATCAGCTTCCCCCATTAATAATTCCGCTGCACTCACAATGTCATCTGCGACTGCCCGAGTTGTAATTTCTAATTCTCTTCCGAAAAGGTCCTTTCTTCCACGATTATCTTCAATGGGTTCGAATCCTGCAACAGCAATCGCAACTCCAATAACTCCTCTTTTCATAGGTTGCACACGGGAATCTGCAATTATAACTCCCAATTCTTTTACACCACTCGCTTTTCTCAAAACATCTCGCATTTCCCTAGCAGTTTCGTATAATCTCTCAGGAAATAGCTTAATTTTTGTGAATCCACCAGAATTCGACTTGTCTGCTCCTGCATTAGCGATCAGTACACCTTCTTTTTGAGTGAGTAATACAGTTCTTACTCCTCCAAGGATAACATCCGCTTCTTCTAAGATTATTTGCACAAATCTGGGGTCCATGAAATATTTCTCTGCCAGTTCCTTAGCTTTTTCACTAACCTTCTTCACATCATCAACGTCAATAACACGATTTTGAGCAGTACCTACAACAGTTTCTGCGAAAACGAGAATATCTTTTTCTTGTATTTTGAGATCAGCACCTTCTATAGATTCCAGAGTAATTTTAATGAGATCATCATTCACACGAATAATTGGAGTCTTAATTGGATAAAGTTCCATATGAACAACAGTCACACTTCATTTTTATTCTGTATGAAATCAAGGTGATAATTGCTCAAAGTTCCGAGAGGTACAAATTTATAATTTCAATAGTGATCGCTTGCTGATCTGCCCGTGGAATAGTAGCAGCGTTATCTCCTTTTTGATCTCCATAGGAACCGAAATTTGCATGATTTCCGCCTGAAATTTCTACTATTGTAGTGCTTCCTGGTAATAGTGATATTGTATCCGGTATGCTAATATCAACAATTCCATCTAAGGATCCATAAATTGAGATGGCTGATTGGGCATATTCAGATAAATTATTTGAATCTGCTGGATAAGATGCAAGAAGTATTAATCCTGTAAATAGATCTGGATTTGAATACATGTATCTTGCAGCCATTGCTCCTCCTAATGAATGACCCCCTATAATCCATGTAGTAATCTCTGGAAATGCTTCGATTACATCTCCTCCTTTTTCCGAGCCAAATACAGCTAAATCAAATGGAAATTTAACAATAACCACCAAAGATCCATTCAATGCTACCCCTCTAGCAATTATTGAATAGGATTCTGGTTCTACATTTCCACCAGGATAAAAAATAAATCCATTATCATTCGATCGATTAGTAGGATCAAAAACGATCCAATTTTTTGTCTCTGAAATCGTAATTTCTGAAGAGCTTTCAAGTGAATCAAGTGCTTCTTGCATAGGATCATAAGATTGGCTCAGAAAGATTAATCCACCTACAATAACAACCAGAATAAATCCTGTAGGAATTAAAGTACCCAACAAAATTTTTCGTTTCTTACCCATGTATTTACTTCATAACTATACATTAAAACACGTTCCATTGAATTTCATAGATAGACTATTGAAATAGAAAATATGTATCTAGATGGTACACACGTAATATGTAGGTAATATATGATAGCGTGAAACTATGGTTTCACGAATGTTTCTTCTGATTTCGAATTTTTCGTGTTGTTAACCATATAATCGGTGTAAGAGTGACAATAAAAATAACAAAAATAGTCCACACTGGTACCCCTGGAATGGTATTATCCCTACATGTATTACCATGAATGTAGTTCGTATTTTCGGGATCTGTAGGATTAGTGAAGCAACCTTCTGCATTAAATAAAAAGATGCAATTTGTTACTTCATTGTAGAAAGAGTCATTCAAGAGTAAACCGTACTTACCATTCTCGAGGAATAAACTGTAGTTTATGAAATTGTAATCTGAACCAAATAACTCAAGTCCTTGGTCATCGTTATGTAATGCAACAGTGTTATAAAATGAATTATTGAATGAGTCAAGTAAAAGGATTCCAGTTTTCAAATTTGTTGTCGCTGCACTATCAATTATATGTGTGAAATTTGTGTTCTCGAAATACATTCCGTAAGAATTGTTTACGAAATGACATCCATCGAGTGTGACATGAGTCACATTTTGGAGGAATATACCTTTACTATCCCCTGTAATTTTGAACTCACTCGCATTTACATTTCGAATTATCAAATACAAAGTTGTGTTTACAATTTGAATACCATTTTGAGAGCCACCCGCTATGATATCCATATCCTCTATAACGTGAGGATTGCCTTGGCTTCCGTCTGTTCCATTACCGGAACAGAATGCATTCAATTCTGCATTACCGTTAATTAAAATGTTTGAATCATAAAGAGGTAAAGTGCGTTCTGCCTTTGCATTTGGAATTCCCAATAAGAATCCTAAGCCAATAACTAATAAAAGAGAAAAAACTAGGTGCTTTCGTCTAAGCATTACGTATGTTAATCATCACGAACAATAAAAAAACATTTTGTTCCATTGAATTGACGAGTTATGTGTTGATGCTATGTAACGATTTCACTTCTCTACTTTTCATCAATACATCTTCGATTAAATATCCGATTTTATCTAATTCCAATTGCTGACCTTTAAGTTTATTAACCAAAAGTCGTAATTGTTTCTCAGTTCCAATCAAAAGAACGTTTTGACATTTCTCATATTTTTGATTTTCGGTTGTCACAACATCTTTATGGATAGCGACATCTCCACCACGTGCAAGAAGTTCTTGTTTCAGAATTAATGCTTGAGGAGCGGTGACATTTTCTAGAAGGATTAGTTTAGTAACCATCTTACTATCCATGATTCTCGATCCTGCAGGAGTCACTCCCATTCGATTTAGGAAAAATCTTGCTTCAATTGGTTCTCGAATGCAAGAAACAAATTCAGCGGTTATTCCATTGGATTTCGAAACTAAGGGATTTTTTCGAATCGTATATGCCATTTGGATCATTTCAAGAAGCTCAGGAGTAACATCATGTGTCCTAATAATATGGGCTCCGTTGTATACTGCAATAGTAGTCGCAGCAAGAGTTCCTGTTAGTCGATCTTCAGGTCGTTTTTTATTTAATACCGTCCCGATGAACGATTTACGCGAGATTCCAACCAATATAGGTTGCATGAAAACTCGGAAACGTTCCAAATCATCAATTATCGCCAAATCATATTCATACGTTTTCTCGGGAATCCACTTTCCAATTCCAGGGTCAATGATTAACTTATTTAGGTCATAATTACGATTTTCTAATGTTTGGATACTCCCAAATAACGACTCAAGTATTGAATCAACTGATAGTAAATCTCCAGGTTTCTTGGTTGATGCCATTAGAATTAGCGGAATGTCATTATCAATCACGAGATCGATCATTTTCTTATCTATCTTAAGACCCGCTACATCATTCACTATAACTTTCAAATTTGCCTGATGTAATTCCTTTATGCAGTATTGAGCAATTTCTGAGTATTGAGTATCTACCGATACAATGATATCTTTTGGAACGGATTCACACAGAGTTGAAATATATGGCTTCAAACGTTCTAATTCTTCTTCTTTAGTAATTGGAATGACTCCAGGGGCAGTAGATCTTGAACCTACGTCCAAAATCTTGACATTTTTTGCAAGAAAATCATCAACAACTCCCTCGAAGATTTCTGGTTGAATTACACTTCCTTTATAGAAACTCTCTGGAGATAAATTCAATATACCTTGAATAATTGGAGGTGTTTTGTCTCCAACAAAAAAATTCGGAAAAAGTTCACGATTGATAATAACCATGATCAGAATTAATGGCTCATACAGATAAAGATTTTTTCAAGTCGTATCCTATGTCTCTAAAACGTCTCCACGCCGACAAAACGTAACTTTATCTCAAAGATATGAGCACAGAGGCTTCCAGTTTCGACGTTACTTATTTAAGTGGTACATTCTTATTATCTTTTGTAGGCTAGCAAATAATTGAACTAAACCAGTTTATTTTTTTGTTTTAAATATAAACTTAATCAGATTCAGTCGACATGATCTTAAAATTCTTGGATGTTAAGCATGGAAAACTCAAAGGAAACAAAATATTACAAAACCACCCCCAGTAAACGGAGTTATGATGCAAAAGATATCATAATTTTAAAGGGTTTAGAGGGAGTTCGGAAACGACCTGCTATGTATATCGGCAGTACGGGTAAGGAGGGATGGCATCATCTCCTTTGGCAAGTAGTTGATAACTCTATTGACGAGATCATGGCTGGTGGCTGTAGCACAATTAATATTTCTCTTAACAGTGAAGGGAGTGTCACCATTGAGGATAATGGTCGAGGAATCCCTACTGAAATGCATGCAGAGTATAATAAACCCACTTTGGAAGTTATGATAACCCATTTACACGCTGGTGGAAAATTCAAAAAAGATAGTTACAAAATTTCGGGCGGACTTCATGGTGTCGGATTATCTGTAGTTGCTGCACTTTCGGAATGGATGTATGTCGAAGTTTTCCGAGATGGAAATTATTCTGTCCAAAAATTTGGTAAGGGCAAAGTTTTATCTGAAATAAATTCACTACCAATTGAAGAATATAAACAAACATCAGCGTTTGAACGTGCTGAACGATTAAACATAGCTAAAAGAAATTATAATAACGGAAATGGGCACAGTAACGGACACTCCAACGGAAATGGACATGCTAATGGGAACGGCGATGATGAGGAAGATGTAAATTTCCAATTTGATTTAGGAATTGAGAACAATTTTCATGGAACTCGCATTACATTTCTGCCAGATATCACCATCTTTCCAGGATTAATCGAAGAGGAGACTGTTTTCGATTTTGATATTATAAACAACCGATTAAGGGAACTGGCTTATCTTAATCCATCAGTAGAAATTTCGTTTTATGATGAAATTACTAAGAAATATGACGATCATAGGTATGAGGGTGGTACGAGTGAGTTTGTCGCCTTCCTAAATGGCGGGAATAAAGTCCTGTTTGAAGATCCGATTTATATCCACAAGACAGAAAATGACGTGGATGTAGAAATCTCATTACAATATAATTACACTTATCTTGAACACATTATTTCTTTCGTAAATAACGTTAGTACCCCCGAAGGGGGAACTCACGTAACTGGATTTAAATCTTCATTAACTAGAACCATCAATAATTACCTCACAAAATACCCAAGTAAAAAATTGAAAGGTGCAAATTTTTCTGGTACGGATGTACGAGAAGGACTCACAGCAATTATTGCAGTTAAAGTTCCTGAACCACAATTTGAAGGGCAAACTAAATCGAAATTGGGGAATGTAGAGGTTCAAGGAATTGTAAGTAGTATTATTACTGATGAATTGGGCAAATATCTTGAAGAAAAACCTGGCAAGTCAAAACTTATTCTCGATAAATGCTTGTTAGCACAAAAAGCACGAATTGCATCCAAAAATGCACGGGATGCAACTCGTCGAAAGTCTGCATTGGATTCGGGACGACTCCCAGGAAAATTAGCAGATTGTTCATCAAAGAGGCCAGAAGATTCGGAATTATTTATCGTGGAGGGACCTAGTGCGGGTGGTTCTGCAAAACAAGGCAGAAACCGTGAAATACAAGCAATATTGCCCCTTCGTGGTAAAATTTTAAATGTAGAAAAAGCACGACCTTTAAAGATTACAGAAAATGCAGAAATTCGCTCAATGATCTCGGCGATTGGGACAGGGACTTATACAAGCGAGGAATCTGGATTTAATATAGACAAACTTCGTTATCA
>JAEOTN010000072.1 GCA_016839865.1 Promethearchaeota archaeon
AAAAGCAGTAGCAAATGAATCGGAAGCTCATTTCATTTCTATTAATGGTCCTGAAATTATGAGTAAATTTTATGGTGAATCCGAGAAAAAATTACGAAGTTTGTTCAAAGAAGCCGAAGATAAAGCACCTACAGTAGTATTTATTGATGAATTAGATGCTATTGCACCAAAACGCGAAAATGTTACAGGAGAAGTGGAACGTCGTGTTGTCGCCCAAATGTTAGCCTTAATGGATGGTTTACAAAGTAGGGGACGAGTTTTAATAATTGGAGCTACTAATCGACCAAATGCTCTTGATCCTGCATTACGACGGCCAGGAAGATTTGACCGAGAAATTGAGATTAAGGTACCAGATGAAAAAGGAAGATTAGAAATCTTACAAATACACACCCGTAATATGCCTTTAGATGAAAGTGTTGTATTAGGCGAGTTTGCTAAAGGTACACATGGATACGTAGGAGCCGATATAGCAGCTTTATGCAGAGAATCAGCTATGGTCGCTTTACGTCGTTATCTTCCTGAAATTGATCCTAATTCAGAAGAAATCCCCATCGACATCCTAGAAAAAATCAAGATTACTAAAAATGACTTTGAGATTGCTAAACGTGAAATCATTCCTTCTGGAATCCGAGAAGTGTTCATTGAGGTTCCCGACGTTCATTGGAACGATGTGGGAGGATTAGAGGAAGTTAAACAAGCTCTAAAACAAGCTGTAGAATGGCCAATTAAAGCCCCAGAAACCTTTAAGAAAATGGGAATGAGCCCGCAGAAAGGAGTTCTCCTATATGGACCTCCAGGTTGCGGAAAAACATTACTGGCAAGAGCAGTAGCAACTGAAAGTGAAGCTAATTTCATTTCAATTAAAGGACCTGAAGTGTTATCGAAATGGGTAGGTGAATCGGAAAAAGCAATTCGAGAAATTTTCCGGAAAGCAAAAGTTGCATCTCCTTGTATCATTTTCATTGATGAAATCGATTCAATCGCATCTTCCCGAACCCTACAAAATGATTCCAGTGGAGTAACAAATCGTGTTCTCTCACAATTACTAAGTGAATTAGATGGATTACAAGACACGGGTGGTTTGGTTTTCATTGCTGCAACTAATGCACCCCATATCTTAGATCTTGCTCTGATGCGACCAGGTCGTTTGGATCGATTCTGTCATGTTCCTGCACCTAAAGAAGAAGATAAGAAGAAAATTTATGAAATTTTCATCTCGCGTATGTATACTCATAAAGAAATCAACATAGATGAGATTGTACAACAAGCTAAGGATTATTCAGGTGCTGATATTGAAATGCACTGTAAAATCGCTGCATTTCAAGCAATGGGAGAAGGTGGTATATTAAAAGCCCGAAAGATAAAGATGAAACATTTCGAAGAAGCAAGGAGTAAAGTTCATCCGACTTGTACCCCTGAAATTCGAGAATCCTATGAAAACTTTGAAGCAAAAATTCATTCACGGAAAAAGAGTGAATTAACTCATTACTCCTAGGTAAAACTTTAATTATTTGATTTTCTAGGAGACATAATCTTATTTTAGTCAAACATTTGCGACTCAAATAACTCAATTAATTCTTAACTTTCTATTGACAATATCAGTGCACTATCATGGGAAAACTCGGTACTTGGAATGTCCAACCAATAAATAATGAAATCATTACTATTCTAGTTCGTCATAAGGGTGAAATGCTTGATTCAGATTTATTAAGAGCATTACAATCAAATTTTACAGATGTAACGAGGACTATATTATATAAATCCTTATTCGAGCTTGAGGTATTAATGATCATTGACGTAATTCGCTTACGACAGAATAAATACAAAATTTCTCTCCGAAGAGATGCCCCTATTGATGAAAGCTTTATAACAGCTTTAAAAAATCACAACAATTCATGATTGAGTGTATTCTAAGCACACGCTTTCAAGGGTCTGCGAATCTATTGTGTTTTTACAATTTCGTTTGCGAACTTGAAGGAATATAGGAAAATTTGTAGAGGTTCCAAGGATTAAAGCATTACCAGTAGGTAATGAAGATATCATCCTTGTCGATTCTCGTGTTAAAGCTTCAGATGTAGCCTTGATGTGATCTAAATCGTTTGGGTTCGTTATTCTGAGAATAATGTGTGTATTACATTGAGACAATACAGTATTGCTGAGTTTTACAGGTCGTTGGGATATCAAACAAATTTGCCCGTAGAATTTTCGACCTTCTCGTGCAACAGTCTCAATTACGGATTTAGAGATTGCGCTATTGTTTATCGAATATTCAGGAGCAAATTGGTGAGCTTCCTCCAATATCATCAAGAATGGGGGGATTTTGTTAGCCCTTCTTTTACTAAACAAACGGTCCATTATAAAAGCAACAATAATCTGTTTCTTTCGAATTGAAATCAAGGAAGACATATCTAGTATATTCAATCGACCTGGTTGAATCCATTGATGTAATTTCGGATGGTTATTTTTTCCAAACAAATGTTTACGATCTAAATCAGATAACCATCCAATTAATGCGGTTTTAACTTTTGGATTCATTCCCTTTTCGTTTTCTACACATTGGATTAGATCTGCAATATTGTACTCATCTCGTTTTTCCTGATATTTTAATCGATCGATGATTTTTTTTAGTTCACGAATCTGTGCATTCGACATGTTTGGTTGATATTTAGCGAAATCATATGCAGATAGGGAGGGAACTCCAATTTGTAGATATTTTGCATCCTGTATGGTTGTAAATTTCGCATAACTGGAATTTTCAGCATGATCTGCAAAGAATTTATATTCACCGTGTACGTCAAACAACAAAATTCCGGGAGTGCCTTGCTGTGATTTAGTTCGTTGAAGTAATTCTTCCAATAAAACAGACACTAAATAACTTTTACCAGCTCCTGACATTGCAAGAATTGCTGCATGCTTATTGATCAATCGTGATAAATTTAATCGTACGGGAGTGTTATAATGAGCTAAGGAACCAATATGTAATCCTTTAGGATCCAATCCTAGAAATTCCTCTAACATATCTCCCTTTACGATTTGGACTTTCCCTCCGGGTTTAACGGGATAATAACTTCTTTTTAAAATGGAATGGAATTGAATTTTTTTGCTTCTAGAATTATGCAATTTTGGAAAAACACCTAAAATTTTAACAAAAGCAAGAAAATCCTCCCACTTTTCACTGGGGAAGTATTTGCTGATATTTGATAAATTTCCTTGATCAAAATTCTTCACTGTTTGAGGATTTGAATAATATTCATTATTTACATAAATCTCTTCAATTCGACCAATTACCAATCCCTCTTCAGAAAATGTAGAGCAAAACATACCTTGACGGACCAGGGAACTATTCTCAGAATTATCAAAGATAAATAGAAAATGATCTGTATTCGGTGAATTATCGGCTAAGGAGCTGTAAATCGTGCCAACTGAATCAGTGGGACTTGGAGTTTCTACTTCAGGTTTTTTTGTCTTTGTACTCCCCATATACAACACGCTCTTAAAAAGTGAATAGACTACTCAGAATTCAATTAAATTCTGATAAGATCTTAACAAAATCTTTCTTTTCTTTAAAATAGAGAGTGTATGGAAAATAAAATGTAAATTATGTACGTCGAATGATGATCTTAATTATACCTTTCTGACGCAAAGATTCGATTTTCTCTTCTAAATCATTTAAAGGGATACTAGAAATTTCAGAAATCGTATCTAGGGTATGGTCACCGTCACAAAGTTGAAGGATTTTATACTCTTCTTGTGTCACCATTCCAAGTTGTACTGACATGGGTTGGATTTCTTTTTCACATACTGGAATACGTGTTCCCTCTTCCAATCCCTCAACTGCAAGAGCAGATTGTCCATGGAAAGACTCCACTTGCTTCACATCATATTCATTGTTGATGTAAACAGCGATCGTATGTTCTATATTTGAGTAATCTTGGGGATTGTTGACATCTGGGCTCTTATTGAGATGTCTGTGCCTGTATATGTATAAACCTCCGAGTTTCAGACCATTGCGGATCTCTTCTTTATCAATATCGATCCCTATGACTTCTCCGCAAATTTCACAGTATACATAGGCACGAATGGATTTGAAGTAGTTTATTGTGCGGTTAAACGACATAATTCCCACTTGTTGAATTCTATATGTATGTCTATCATTGGAGTATATTTATCTTTAGGTACTAGAATCGAAAACAAAATAAAGTATCCCATA
>JAEOTN010000468.1 GCA_016839865.1 Promethearchaeota archaeon
CATCCTGAATGCTGCGAATCAACCTCTTTGCAGAGATGCTGTCTCAGTATTCTAGGTTCTAAACTGCTAACCTATAAGATGAAATTGAAAAGCATGTATTGTTGATTCGATTTAAATTTTGTCAATAGTGATCTCGTAGATACGCCGAATTGTAGGAAAAATGGGGGAATTTCAACGCAAAGTGATCCTTGTGTTGATGAAATGATAAAAAACAAAATTAAAATAATGGAAAATGGAAATTATAAAAAAATTATAACGATTGAATTGAGTAAGTTTACTTAGATGCTTCCTCTTCCCGTTCTAGTTCTTCTTCTAATTCCTCTAAAGGTACGGGGGGCGGAGTTGTGATCATTGAATATCCGATCCAAATCATCACAACGCAAACAAGCAGTACTACAATAAACATTGGTATCATTAGTGCCCATTCCCATTGGAATCCCGGAATTGCGTCCCAGAATTGCTCTGCTAATGGACGTAGATTATGCATAATCAAATCCACTGGACCCATCATCGTATAAAAAACTGCTATTAGTGCACCTAGCACTAGAAGAATTACTCCAAGAATCTTATCTTTAGCCATATATTATTCACCTAAATAATGGTATAATCTTGGTGCCGTTGTAATTAAAAGTAATCGTTTTACCATACATAATGATCCTTGTTTCAATTAATTTTAATTTGGTATAGTAATTGTTACCCATATGGGGAATATTCTGGTTTTACATCCTTCTAGAGGTACAAAATTGTATCGTATTGCGGAAACTCCACTCCAAATCGAAATCGGTGCCAAAGAACATGTTCTCAAAATCGAGATTCTTTTAATTCAAGGAGAAGATGTAAGTATTCAGAAATTGGATATTCATAGCAATATTATCCAATTACTACCCAAACAAGAATTTTTATGCGTAAACCTTTCGAATGTGCCAATCACCTTGAAATTCAATCAAAATACTTCCATTTTAGAGGTTTTATTCGATCCATATGAATTTGAAAACTCACCATTTGATGAAGTTAATCCTGAAGAGTTCAAACAGACTCATTCAGTTCCTGATGGCTATATGGATATTCTTTCCAAATGGTATTCTATTAAGTTTACATACCCCACAAAAAATCTTATCTTCATTCGACCTCATCTTGGGGTTAGCATCCAAAGTCACTTAAAACGATCCGAAGACTGGACAATAGTACAAGGCACCCCAATAATCATAGCGAACTCTCAAATCTTCTATTCTGTTCATCCCGGGGATACTTTTCATACCGATAAAGGAAAATTACATTCAATATTTAATCCTACTAACGAATGGGTAGTGTTAGAAGAACATTATGACGGACAATTCGAAGAAGAAGACATAATTCGAGTATTCAATCCAAATCATTATCAGTAATTCATTTAAAGTCTAACCTACAATAGTGACAATTCCCAAAAATATCAAACGCACGAATTTGAACAAAAAACTTCTCATTCATCCAAGAAGCTACAGAAAAAATATAGTTCTTCTTGACACTCTCCTTTCTACCACGTGGTATATCTGAATAGTGAATCATGAATGGTTTAGGATGATCAGCTTCTGATGAAATACAAAAATAAACCGAATCTAATAAGGAAATATTCGGATAATCTCCTCGTTTCTGGAATCCATTATTATGCTGAAACACGGAATCCTCATTAATAGCGTTAAATGTGATAATAAGATTAACACCATCATATTTTCCAAGATATTCAACTGAATTTTCAATATAGACGTTTTCTCTATTCTCCCATACTTGAAATGATCTACCGATTTCCACAATGTCTTTATTTACAATTTGTCGCTGTAATCGCTTAGAGCTTGTATGAATTGCATTAATGTTATTATCACATGCAATCCACCTTCGATCTAGGTTTTGGGCTACAAATGCCGTAGTACCTGAACCAGAAAAACAATCCAATACAATATCTCCGGGATTAGAAGAGGTTTTTATAATTCTTTCAAGTAAAGCTTCGGGTTTCTGAGTTGGATAAAAAACAGATTCTCTACTAGCAATTTTTGCGTAATTAAATGATAAAATATCGTTCCAGATGTTTGTGATCGGCTCTCCTGGATCTTCCTTCAAGTAGATCTTGTTATTGCGTCGTGTAATGCGGAATCTTCCATTCTCATCAGAGTCCTTGTATTTTTTATCAATAAAGTCTTGCGAATGGGGAGTATATTGTGGATGAAAGGTATAAGTGTCTGTTTTTGAGTAGAATAAGATTATTCCAGTTGCATAGATATAATTATCTCGTACTTGTCCCTTGAATCCTGCAACATTCAAGGAAGCTGTATTCCAAATAATTTGGCGTCTAAAATTTTCTTTACCGAATACCTCGTCTAAAATTACTTTGATATAATGTGCAGCATCTTCATCAAGATGAACATAAATAGAACCAGTAACGCTTAGGAGCACTTTTAGCAGCAAAAATCGCTCATATAGAAATTGGAGGTATTTTTCCAAATCCCACGTATCGGAATATTGTTTTTGTTTAAAGGATACTTCCTCATCGATTCCACGTAGATATACTTGCCTATGAAATGATACATTTTTCATGAATGGAGGATCTATGTATATAAGATCAATGTTTCCTTTCATATTATCCTCAAGGCATCGAAGAGCGTCCTGGTTATCTCCCTGAATAAAAAGATTGTACGTTTCAAAATTTTGGGAAATTGCTTCTGTAAAAGGTTTATCATCTGGTTTTTTTGAACAATTTATCTTGATTACGGATTTATTAGTATTAGAATCATTTGTTTCATCAAATAAAGGAGTATACACTTCAGAAAGGTGAAATTTCTCGTATTCATAAATATTTTGGGATTTACCTTTCCAATGTAACATACTTCAACTCCATAAGAATATGGAAGGTAATTCCATAATAGATTTACGTCATCAACATTGTTAGGAGGAATTAGATTAAAGTAAATACACATGGCATTTTTTGAAGAATCCAATCCTTGTGATGTAGATATTGATGATCTCTTAACCGCGCTAAGAGCACATTTTAAAAATGTGAAAGCAAGTGATTTGCGCTTCACTTATCATGGAACCTACAATGTTTTTGAATTTAAAAAATACATCTTACGGGTTCCAGACGTTAGTTTTCGAAATGATGATGGAATTCATTTGATCCAAAATGAATCCATGAAACTAAAGAACTTAGCAGAGTTCCTTTCAGTCCCTATACCTCAACCAATTAGAATCTCCTTAGATGAAACTATGCCTTTTATGGTGTATGAGAAGATACCGGGTGTTCCTCTTTCAAGTACTTTTGCCTCTCTTAGTCCACAAAATAAGAAGAATGTCGCTTTAGAAATTGCGAACTTCTTAAATCAATTACATTCTCCCACATTGCTGCATCAAGTGAATTCAAAAGTATTCCTAACAAACTTTCAGGTTAATGAGTATAAAAAATACTGGGAAGCACGATACCAAGAAATACAGGAAAAAATCTTTACTCACTTAGATTCATCTCAAAAAATATGGATTCACCATATTTTTGAAGATTTTTTAGAGAGTGCATCCAATTTTCATTTCAAGCCTACTCTAACACATTGTGATTTCGATATGACTAATATCCTTGTGAATCCAGATAAAGGGAAAATCACTGGGATTGTAGATTTTGAAGAAACTAAAGCGTGGGACCCCGCAGCGGACTTATTATTTTTCGAAGACCCACTGTTTCATCAAAAAATTCTAAGTTCATATAATTATTCTGAATCAATCTCCCTGCAAAATAGAATGAAATTCCTCTACTGCAGAACTTTTGCTCCATATATCACTTTTGGGTTAGACCATGACAAGCATTCAATGGTGAAGTATGGTCTTATAAAACTAGAAAAATTGCGATATGAGTTTCCACATAAGTAAATGAAATCTTACAGATAACATAAATCCCAAGTAGGATGATATGAGTGCACCAATATCAATAAATCATTATAAGAATCGGTAGATAGGTACTTTTGAGGGCAAAATTTATCTTTTCCTTCTTTTACATCAAAATGAATATGAGCTCCATCCGCTACATACAAGAAACGTCCAATTTCTTGACCCTGTTCTACCCAATCTCCGACTTCAACCTCAATCATCGATTGTTGATTTTCCCAATCTGCTGAAAGGTTCGTCCATGATTCAAAATTGTAACTAATCTCAACAGTCCGATTGAACAAAATGTCAACTCTTACCCAATATCTATTTTCCACATTGGCTCCATTGTCTCGGTAACTAATTTGTTTCACTTTTCCGGGTGCTGCAGCTAGTACCACAGAATTATTGTTGAAAAAATAATCTAATCCCTCATGAATAAATCCCCAAGGACAATTCTCTGTAGTGGAAAATCCTTCGTTCCATCCATAAATATCAGATTGGGACTCATAAATCACTCCCAAATCATTTAAAACGGAACTATCATATCGTCCTTGATTGCCAAACCAAGCAAATCCTTGTGTAAATATATAAAAAAAACCTACTGAAGAAAGTGTGACAACAATTATCGATATTATGAGAATGATTTTTACTCCTTTTTTCATAGTTCCCCATTGTGCTTGTAATCTATAAATACTATTTTGCCCAATAACAACTGGAATCTTATGAAATCACTATTAATTTTTAATGGAAGTCCTCGGAAAAAGGGGAACACGAAAGTATTATGTGATCTTTTAACAAAAACTATTGAAGAAAATGGTGGGAAAACCGAGATAATTTCTATAAACACATTGAATATCAACCCTTGTCGAGCTTGTGAAGCTTGTATGCGAAATAAGGACGGAATGTGTGTGCAAGATGATGATATGAGAGAACTATATGGTAAAATATTGGATGCCAATGGATTAATTTTCGCGGCTCCTATATATTGGTTTAATTACAGTGCTCAGTTGAAACTGGTTATTGATCGAATGTATGCTCTATTTGGAATGAAAGGCAATCCACTAACAGGAAAAATTATGGCAGGAATTTTGGTGTATGGAGGTTCTGATAAGCACAATTCTGGAGCAATTAATGCAATAAATTCTCTGAAAACCATGTTCAATTATTTAGGAGGAACAATTAACGATGTCGTGCATGGTACAGCAATGAATTTAGGAGACATTGAGAAAAACGATAAAATATTAAATAAAGTCAAGGAATTAGGAATAAAAATCATGAAAAAACTATGAACTGAAAAATGATGTAAGTATGACAGATGAAAACCTGATTTTCGAACTTGCTACAGAAAACGATATCCCTGAATTAACCAAAGTAATGACTCGTGCATTCGATGATGACACTCAGAGACACCTAGGGAAACCAAAAGGAGGTCCTCCAGGATATGATAATGGAGAATTCTTCCGAAAATGGCTGTTATCCTATGAGGAAAGTCATGGTTATAAAATTCTTGATGATGGAAAACTCATAGGAGGTTTAATTGTGTGGATTTTGAAATCTCGTAGGAACCGAATAGGAGTTATATTCGTCGATCCCCCATTTCAAAACCAAGGTGTGGGTTCTCTTGCTTTGCAGTTTATCTTTAAAACTTACTCGGATTCCGTATCATGGACCCTAGACACACCTGGATTCGCGAAGTCTAATCATAAATTTTACGAGAAAAATGGATTTGAAAAAATTGCTGAGGAACCAGATAATGAAATCCCAGGTGGAGTTTCCTTTACCTATATGAAGTTTGTTGAATAATAAAAAAGAGAAAATACTAATCTAAATGTGCATTTTCAATATCTTGGCATTCGGCTAACGAGTATATCTCTTTCTCGTCTTTCTCGTGCATCACATGCCAAATTTGCGCGAAATAAGGATTCTTCCTCGCAATTTCATTATGTCTCCATGGTGGATGGGCACATTCAGGACACCAATGTCCTGCTTTTAGAATTGTATTTGGTTTAGCGCTAAATTTATGTGATAGACAACACTCCCATTCCAACGTGTTGAACAAATCTCCATTCCATTCTTGAGAAAGCAATTTTCCCCCACGGAAATCGGCAGCTTTATGTAGATCTTCAACATCTAATTTTGATTTGCTCTCATCATATCCATGATCAATATGAGTTTTTTCAAGATTTCTCACAGTTTCCCAGGTTTTTTCTGTATCCCAATCGGGAATTGCTGAATATGTTTCATAATCTTTAAAAAATGCAATCATTCGTTTCTCATTTCCGTGATTGAACCAGTAGCGTGTACCATTCCGATGGGTTTCTGCAAGTTTTTTCATCATCCTTCTAGCAACTTTATCCATCAGTTTCTGTATACCTTGAAACTTATGCGATAATTTTCGAACCAAGCGTAGAGCTCTTGGCATATCATTAATTATGCTTTCTTTCCACGTATCAAGTGTATCGCGTCTGAAATGCAGATAATCGTTCAAGACTGAGCTATCTTCATATAATTGGAGATGGAAATTTCTCAGCGCAAACCAATTTCTATCCATAACTGCTTCTATACTTGACATTCCATTGATTCCCATGGATAAATTCACATATTCGTATCCGGTGCATTGCATTTCCGATCCTCCCCCAAAATTATATACTCGTCTCCAAAAATCAGAATCATCTGGAATATTCAAAGAATTGACTATACCTAAACCCGCATCTCGATCCGTTGTGTTCTCCATACATGTATCTAATGGCATATGAAACAGAATTGGGTCCAATAAACTATACACATCCTTAAAATTCGTAGGCATGATAAATGTTAATCTAAGAATTGCCCAATAATTAATTGAGGATTCCAGAATCAAACGTTCTCCAGCTATCTTAGTTACTGTGTAATAATCGTAAACAGAAGGAAACACTGGATCTCCTACTCGACCCCATCGAATTGGACCCATTCGATCTCCAGTTATCGCAACGGAACTTGTATGGATATATTTTATTCTCTGCGGACCATCTGGTTCGGATTCAATAGCTTTTACAATATTCCTGACTCCTTCAGTGTTTACTGCATGTGCTTCTTCTTGGCAATAATCCGCAGTTGGTGAGATTAATGCCATGCAACTTAGAACCCAATCTACACCTCGGATGGTTTCCTTAACATCCTCATAGTTTGTTGCATCACCCCATATGATTTTGAAACCATCCTTTTCTACAATTCCTGTAGATGGAATTTGTTTTATTCCTACTTTCTTTTCAAAAGGTCGGAATAATTTTTTATTCTTCTTTGAAGGTCGGACTAAAATTGTGATGTTAAACTCATGTTTTCGTTTCCAAAGCTCTTCAAATGCTTTTATTCCCATCGTACCTGAGGAACCAAAAAGTGCTACAGTCGGTTTGTGCATGTGTAGATTGGATTAATAGCGGCTTATTCAAAAACTCATCCGATAACAGTGGATACTCAATTACAAAAAAGAGAAAATTTAGAAAAATCCACTAAATTCTTCCAACATGTCAGATTTTATTCAAAAAGGAGAAGAAAAGCATAAAGAATAACGGGAAGAATATTAGAATTATGGAGCAAGTCCATCGAAAATATGTGAAACCAACCTATTACATGAATTTTTTAGATAATTCTGTTTCAGAGAAAGCTAAAGAGCTTGTAAAGGATATTCCAGATGAGAACGAAATCGATAAAGGGATTAAGTTGTTCTATTTTGTGCGGGATGAGATAAAATATGTTGTTAAGTACAGTAATGATTATTATAGCAAGAAGAACTTGAAAGCAACGGCTACATTAATGAGAGGGCATGGATTTTGCATCCAAAAAGCTGTGTTACTTGCAGCGCTTGCCCGAGCTGTAGGGATCCCATCTCGGCTTCACTTTAACGATATAATAAATCATATGACTTCGAAAAAATACATTGAATATGTTGGAAATGATCGATTCCTCTACCATGGTTACACAGAACTGTTTTTAGACGGAAAATGGATTGAAGCAAACGTTGCTTTTGATAAAGAGTTATGTGAACGGAAAAATTGGCCAATTGTAGAATTCGATGGAGTGAAACCGGGTCTTTTTGCGCATCATGATGAATCCGGAAAACCATTTATTGATTACATAAAAGATCATGGGTCTTTCCCAGATGTCCCTTATCCTCGTATTTTGTTGGCGTGGGTGTTTGGATATGGTTTAAAAATGCATGGAAAGCGAAAGAAATCTTGATTTTAAGTTACATAATTTACTTATTCCAACGGATGATTCAGTATAAACTCATGAATATACCTAAATCCTTTTTTTTCTAATCCATATCGAATAAGTTTATACCCCGTTTCATAATCACACCACTTCCAATCAGTATGTTCTTCAGGATTCAACACGGGATCTTGGGAACGATCAATTAACGCAATAAAATCATATCCTGTAATCTCCTTTATCAAATTCTCCAGCTCAATGGGAATTTTCTCACCTTCTTCTTCCTCACCCTCTTCATAAAATTCTGGTGGTACATGATACGGAATAATTCGTACTGTAGTGTATCCTGTTTCCTCAAATAATTCACGTTTTGCACATTCAAGAGGAGTTTCGTCTTTAGGATGATCCTGTCTCCCCAAGGATTGCCCTATGGAACCTGTCACACACTGCCAATTATATCCAGGGGTAGCGCGTTTAATCAGGAGAAATTCCAGTTTCCTGTCTTTATAGCGAATAGGATAAACCGCTACCATCTCCTTAGGAACCATATAATAAGAACGACTTATGGATTTTTAAGTGTAAAGGAAAAAATAGAAAGGTTGAGTTTAATGTAGGGAGAAAATTTACTGGAGTTAATCAAACCTAAATGATCACGTTTGATAGGATTTTTTCTTTTGTTTATTCAAATACTCCAGATAATATCCATACGGCATAGTCGTTTTGATAACGAGAAAAGGTCGTTCTATTTGAGAATCTTTATCATCCTCTTCTAAAACCTCATCCCAGTCAATATTATTATATTTACCAAGATTATACATTCGTTCTTTTTCTTGAAAGAACTCACGTTCAGGAAGGAAGTTAAATGAAAATGAATTTCGAGCAAGCATAACAGGATTTCCATCCTTGTCTTTCACCCATTTCAAAGAATTATTCAGACTGTCCACAGCTTCTTCATCAAATCCTGAATCTCGAATTGTTTCTAAGTAGCGAATATGTGTCGCATAAAAAGACATCATCCAACGACTCAATGCTATGGCTGGCTCAATCGATTGTTTAATTTGTTCCTTAGTTAATTTTTTAAATGGTTTATAATCAAAATCAATTGCACTGAAAATTTCATCTACATTTTCTGTTAACTCGTAATAGTTTTCATATACATTTGGATTGGAATCGAGAGGTATACGCTCTTTTTTGATTAAACCGAGTTTGATAAATAAACTCAAATGAGTATGAATTGTACTCTTACTTTTATGTAGGCGATCAGCGAGCTCTGTTAACGACATTCGTCCATACATATCAAAAGCATTAAAAATTTGTATCTTGGATTTATTTTTAATCAAATTCCAGAGCATTTCTCTGGTTTCTTCTCTTGTAAGTTTTGAAGACATACAGGTTTCACTTAAGATAATATAGGTTTTTTACATATTTATGTTTTTGTGAAAATTTCGAATTCGTAATTTTTGTTTTTACCGAAACATTTAAATATGAAACTCGTGTATATTAGATTATGATTCGAAAATTCCAAAAAAATCGAATTCGTAACCCAACTAAAAACCAAATACGGAGGTAAAAAAAACATGAACGCATACATGATGGAAAAAATCCAAGAATTTGAACGAAAAATCAAAGAATACCGAAAACACTAATTTTTTTAATCCTTTTCCTTATTATGAGGAACTTAAACTATCCTTTACGACTTAAAATTTGTTACTCAATAAATTACGTTTTCCTGCTTAAGATATTGTACACTCGTGTAGTATAATTTTCTTGTCGTTTAAATCCCAATTTTGTACAAAAATCCGGAGTATGTCCTTCATCTATCCAAATAACCGACTTAACCCATTTACTCTCTTGTTGATGAAGGCGTTTTACTGCAAGACCTAATAATGTACTGCCAATTCCACGTTGTTGATGTTTAGGTACTACTCCTAATCCCATGATATTTCCGAAGGATTCATTTGGATGAAAAATCAATTCACAATACCCGACAAGGATATTCTCCCTAAACGCAAAAATATACTCTAATTCCCCCATAGCTCTATTATGCTTCTCAGCTTGTATTGCTACTTCAACTGTTAGCTCTTTAAAATCAAAACTACCCCTATTTGCTTCATTTTGCACTAACACATACTGTTTAAAATCCTCAATATTTTTCTTACTGGAGAAATCAATGCCGTTCGGGGCTTCAGGGAAATATTTGTTGTCAAATTCCGTTAAGTGCAGCTCCACCGCGATTTGATAAGGTTGAAATCCCAATTTCTCCAACGCATTATCGATTGGTTCACATAAGGGTCCATTTGTAGCGTATCTTAGATTTGAAAGCTTTCTCTTCCTACCTAAGGAAATGGCTTCTTGAATAATTAGTTCTGGAAGGCTAGATTGAAAATATTCGGGAGACATGGCATCCCAACATACCAAAGTTTTCTTTATTTTGGGTTTATGCAGTGCAGCAAATCCCACAATCTTCTCATCCGGATTTTTAATTATTATCATATCCTGAGTTGGATCTGGAATAGAAGCAAAAACCCTGTCAAACAAATTCTGATTCATAGG
>JAEOTN010000469.1 GCA_016839865.1 Promethearchaeota archaeon
ACAGTAATTTACAATTAATTTATATATTTGTAAAAATATATGTTCTACAAAACTTGCAAGACACAAAATGTTAAAAGAAACTACGAAAGAAATCCTAATAATTTTCAAAAAACATAATTTTCAAGGACTCACGCTTGAGCAAATTCAAAAAGAAATTCTCACTATCGAAGGAGCTAGTATCGATCAACGCATTCGTCGAGATCCCGAAGTGTTTAACTGGTCTGGTAAACCTAAAAAGGTCAATATTCAACCTAAATTACCTGAAGTTGTGTTTTTTAAACAAAATAATATTTGTCTTCGATGTCGTAATAAATTTCCTGATGAAAAACTTGTTGTGTCTCACCTTAATCTTGGTATTGACGATGTAGATAATTATAATAATCTTACTGCAATGTGTTTGGATTGTGCCAAAATCATTGATTCAGTTTTAGATTTAACCACTATTCCCATCGATCCTACCGAATTAGAACAATACGATGGTACAAAATGGGAGTACAAACGAGTGATCGTAAAAAAGGAGGAAATCCATCAAAAAGGAGCGATTGAGTCTAGATTTTATTTTGTGTTTCAAGAAGATAGGGATGATCCTCGTGAATGGAGACATATTGCTAAAGGTGATAATCTTCAATCGGTGTTAAATACCAATATCCAGGATATTATGAATTTCTATGGGAAACAAGGCTGGGAATTTGCCCAATACATTCCATTTCACCCAAAAACGGATGAATTAGATGAAAATCTGTTTTCAGGACCATATAGCCGGGAGACTATATTGATATTCAAACGAGAACCATAAGTATTTGTTAAAAAATCTCGCAATAAGAAAAAAAGAGAATATATTGAATATTATTCCTTACCAAATTTCTTCCAGTACCATAGTAAGCCAAATGTTATTGCTGGAACACCAAAAATTATCATTCCCATGATAGCTACAAAAATCCACCTGGTTATGAAATACCCAATGCTTAAGGTTCCGAATGGTGCTGCCCAGTTACCATCAACTGCAACGTAAATACACAGTCCCACAAACACCAGAAATCCGAATGCTCCACCACTTTCGCCACTATGAGTCTTCTTACGGTGTTTTTTCTTGAATTTTTTCTTCCATTCCTCTTCCTCAGTCTCAATCTTTTTTGTTCGTCCTTTTAGTGCTTCTTTCACGTCTTCAGGAAGTAAAATAAACCAGATGAGTACACATAATCCTCCTCCTACTGCTAATGTTGGAAGTATTACCAGAAGGAGTTCCCAAACAAACAGCATGAGAACCCATATAATGCTGGTTCGCATAGAAAATTGATCAAAAGTCCACGCTCCGTTGCCACCATGATTAGCTGAGGTGTATGTATACCAGTTCAAAGTCAGAAAGAATCCGGCGATAGCACCAATAATGATTAATCCGAAAATCAATATATAATACCAATATTTGATTGATAGATCTTTCCAGAATTTGTGATCGCTTATTTCTGTCGTTCTTGTTTCATTAGAGTTTTCTTCACTTGACATATTTTTCACTTTATCACTTAATTAAATCTTAAAATAATTTAGTACACATGCAGAAAAAATCGGGGCATTAAATACCCTTGGAATAAGAAAAATAACCCTCTAGGTGAGTTTTTTATACTTTATCCATCCAATCAAAAAGACTACAGTACTGCCAATAAATACTGTTGCGCCTGTCAGAAACCCGATATAAAAGGCTAGACTAAACCGTGACTCTCGTGGATTGGTTTCTAGAAAATATTCTTCAACATTTGTTATCCCATCAAAATCCGGATCTGCATTAGGATCAGCAATTGCTTGTTCGAATTCCCAATAATCTGGCATGAGATCTTCATCCGCATCCCGCCCCAAATCCCATACAATTATCATTGCAGTACTATCTAAGGTTATGGCTATAGTTTCGTTTAGTATACAAAATTCGTTGATAAATGGATATCCGAAACTAGTGTCCGAATAAATGATCTTGTCTTCAATTTCACCAATTCTCTTTGGATCTCCAGGTTCTTCCAACGAACAGATATAAACATGGCCATAATTTTCGGTATAATATGCTAGGTCTCCATGTATTTCAATCCTAGAACCCCTATTCCATGAAATTAATCCAAATGTAGATTCTAGTTGAGGTGAGATTGGATTTGATAAGTTTAAGATTTCCAAACCGTCATCCTCATCTGCGAGATAAGCATAGTGTTCCGTAATGCTTATCCCTAGTGCTTTCCCATAATTTCCATGTTTAAAGGTACTCTTCATTATCGGATTTACGGGATCACTTACATTGTAAATTTCTAATCCATCCTCTTGATCCGCTACATATAACACGTCATTTACCAGATAAACGTCATTACTGATTCCTGTTCCATTGAAAGCATAACTCAACAATGTAGGATTTGAAAGATCCGATACATTCAGCAAGGAAACTCCTTTATTTTTGTTACAAAGAAATGCTATATCGTTATGGATAATGAAATTTCTTCTTCTAAGGAGATTGTGAGTTGATGCATTCAAATTCCAACTAGTTAATCCATTAGTATAGTTTCCGATGGTGGAAGGAGTAAGTGGATCTGAAATATCTAAGATCGCTAGGCCATCGTCTTCAGTGGTTGCGTATAAATATTGATCAATTAATTTTAATCCCCAAATCCCCTCAGTAAAATCTGTAGTATTCAGCAATGTTGGATTGTATATATTAGAAATATCAAAGGTGAGAAGTCCATATGGTCCTGCAGCCACAAATAAATAATTCCCCCAAATTTCTGCATCTAACAGATAATTATGCAAAGATAACTCAGAACCGTTCCAAGATGAAATTTGACGGGATTTTCCATACCCGTCTCTATAAAAAGTGTCGATGGTCCAAGAAAATTTGGCGAGCGGACTCTCATAATCCCTAGGGAGAACGTTGGTGAATACCAAAGGTGCATAGACAACATATCCTAAACTAACCGCTAGAAAACCCAATGCGATATAATGATAGTATTTCTTGAGATTTTTTCTCATATTCTTACCACCCATCCAAGTTCAGGACTTTAATTCCTCATCTCAGTTCATAATGACTGTTTCCATTTTTAAGTATTTATACATGGTTTTTGGATTTTTCATGTCATTCAGGAATAAAGCCCAAATCTTGTAAAAGTTTGGTCATATTCTTCCCTTTTTCATCTCCATAGCGATTTTGACTCCATTTCAAAAAGAACCAGTCAAGATAATGCGGGAATTCATGATCGTAATTCAATCCAAGATGTTTTATCGGATCATCAAATTCTGCAATCAGATTTTCAGTTTCAGAGGATGTCAATTCGTGGTAATGATCGTAATGGATGACTCCAGGACCTGATAATCTACCCTTCTTGAATTCCGGATCACTTTTTCGATACCCTAAGCAGATACTTATAAGTGGAAAGCAGTGTTTCTTAGGGAGATTGAACTCTTTTTGAATTTCATCAAATGAAGCTCTATGAAGAGAATTGGTAAACAGAGAATCGATTCCTAAAGATTTTGCAGCAATCACCGCAGTTTGGGCGAGAAGAATAGCATCCGTAGAGCCGGTAATAAAACCAAGCAAATTATAATAATCATAGGGATGGGCGAGGTGTTCAGCGCACTTGATTAAACGATTGTAATCCACACAAATGATGAGCGCTTTATCAGCTCCGTAGAAATATTTTTTCAAATGTTCTCTTTCTCTAACCACGATTATGGAATAACTTTGGCGAGCAGAAGCATTCGCAGCCCTAACAGCGGCCTGCAGGATACTTTCCAAGTCACCTTGCGCAATTTCCTTTGTCTCATATTCCCTGATCGATTGGAGTTGATGAATCAGATCCAGAGTTTCATTTTGTTTCGAAGACATACCCCCTTTAGTTTTAATGACACTTATAAACATTATCATACAAATCTGTAAATTCATGAAGAGGATCAACTTTGCTAATAAAGCACATCATCTAATCATTCCGTCCCGACTAAATGGCTGACAGAAAGTTATATATAATCCTTTAGCAAATAGATTAGCTAAGGTTCTACCCATCCAATCAGCACCAAATAAATTCAAAGATGTCGAATTCAATGGAAAATTATCTGTTCAAAATATTACTTGGGGGGTGCGTTGGACACAAACGAACGGAGATTATGAGTAGTTTTACTAGTGGGCAGTCTCATTCTGATACTCGGGTCATTATTGGAGTTGATTTCGCCGTTCATTGTGTGGATCTGCCTGAAAATGAAGGAACTGCAAATCTTCAGATATGGGATTTCGGTGAGGAAAAGCGATTCCGTACATTGATTCCTTGTTTTTGTCAAGGTGCATCAGGAGCAATATTATATTTTAATCGTCAAGATCCTGGAACATTAATTGAATTAGAAGAATGGATTGCGATTTTAAGAGAACATACAAAGAGCATCCCTATTATCTTATGTGGAACTAATTGTGGTGAAACTCAGGGACAGAAAATAATAGATGAAGATACGATTCAGGAATTCTTGAATAGACACAATCTTAAGGGATTCTACGAGATAAATGTTGAAACAGGGTGCAATATTGATGCATCTTTTGATTATTTGACAAAATTGATGGTAGAACAATGGCCATCTCTTCTTTTACAAAATACAACTAAAATTACGACACAATATACTCCTCAATTTCAATAGTGAATTTTAGGATTTCTGATCCGATTCCACCTTTACTTTTTTATTTGTGCAAACCAAATCTATGAGGAGAATAATGCAACAAGTAATAATCTCGAAATGTGGATACATATGCTCTGATTGCCCATGGTCAAGATTTGTACGTCAGAGAACTGATGAGAGTGATTGGGAGGAATATAGTAAGCAAATCAAAAAATTTGTGGGATTTAAGCCCATAAAATATGAGTGGGAGGGCTGTGTTGGGTGTAATACCCCCACTGAGGAGTTCCCAAAACATATGCATTATGGATACCTAAAAAACTGCCATGTTAGAAACTGTGTAGAATTTAATGAGATTAAGTCATGTGCATATTGCTCACGTTTCCCCTGTGCAAATGGATTTATAGGATTAACCAAAGAATCTATGTCTAAAAGAATAAATGAAGATGTTTCGAATTCTGATTATGATAGTTACATCAGAATGTTCGATTGCCTTAAACATATGAAGGAATTAGGGAAAGCTATTCCAAAGGCTGAAATTAGGGACCCAAAACCCGTGAAATACAAAAATAAACATAAAAATCCTTCAGACCAATTTTCTGATGAAGCGCAAAAGAAATTCTACACCACCTTATTTAATATGTTCACCTCTAAACTCGATGTAAAGGATTCGGATACTTATGCAGGAGTGGAAATAATAAAACGCAGATTGGATCCACTTGCTCGAATCCTCTGGTTAACGGGAATATATGGAAAAATTGAAGAAAAAGCAGTCAAGGTAGACAGTATCACTTTGATGAAACAAAAAAAATCATCTAAAGTTCCGCATAATCAAGAATCTTGGAAAATTTACACCAACTTCCTCTCAACAAATGGTCTAACAAGTAAGCTTGCGCTCATGACTGACGATAAAATAATTAATACTCCCATGGGATATATACGAGAAAAGATTCCGAAAACTGATGATCCTAGTTATTTCCTTGAAATGCGAATCGATCCTACTTCGGATCTACCGGCAAGCTTTCTAAAAGATCTGCAGACGTATTGTAAAGGATTAGATGAAAAAAGTGGAAAACGAGGGTTTTCTCATTTTAAGAAATTAAAAATTCTATAATTTCTCAGACAGAACACTTTTTTTTGGAACATAATTCAACTTTCTCTTTTTTACCTCGTTGTGTAATAAGAAACTTGATATTCTCACCCAATACACAATATTCATAACACAAGATTAGTGAGAAAAATGCCAGAGTTTCATTTAAAAACACCAATTTCTCCCGAAGACTTGAAATCTATAAACATTGGAGATATAGTGTATATTACCGGAACAATTATCACTGCACGTGATGAAGCGCACCTTAAAGCGTTAGAATTGAATAAAGAGAATAAGGATTTACCCGTCGATTTTAAAGGCGTAGGATTGTTTCATTGTGGGCCTGTGATGAAAAAAGATGAACAAGATAAATGGATAGTTGTAGCAGCGGGTCCGACAACTTCTGCTCGTATGGAGATTTTTCAGGATGAATTCATTAAAGCATTCCATCCTGGGGTGATTATTGGTAAGGGTGGGATGGGAGAACGAACCTCTAAAGCTTGTCAAGAAGAGAACTGTATCTATGGATATTTTACAGGAGGAGCCGCCTTACTTGCAGCTGATCGAATTAAGAACGTAAAAAATGTGTTCTGGTTAGAAGAATTGGGTATGCCTGAATGCCTATGGGTATATGATGTGGAAGAATTCGGACCTCTCACAGTAACTATTGATGTGCATGAAGGAAATCTTACCATGGAAAGCAAGAAAAACATCGAAGCTCAAAAGCAGAAAATTTTGGAGGAACTCTAAAAATGAACGACATTTTACAAGTAGTAGAAGATACAGCAGCAGAATTGTTGAAGATTGCAGCGACTCAATTACCAACTCAAGTTAAAGAGACATTACTGAAAGCCGAGAGTGATACAAACGGAGAATTGGGGAAATCCCAATTACATGCAATAAATGAGAATGTAAAACTTGCAAATACTCATAGTAAACCTATGTGCCAAGATACGGGTGTAGTTGCATTTTTCGTGAAGCTCGGAGATAAGTTTCCATTACGTTCTGAAGTGAAAACCGCATTAATCAGCGCGACGAAAAAAGCTACCCAGAAAGTTCCTTTACGTCCTAATGCTGTAGATATGTTCGAAGGCAATACAAAAAATAACGTTGGATTGCGTGGATACGTTCCCTGGTTTTATTTTGATCTGGTAGAAGGAGACTCTTGCGAAATAATTGCGATGCCTAAGGGAGGAGGAAGTTCTAATGTTGGGAAAATGAAGATGATTCCTCCAGGGAAAGGTATCAAAGGAGTCAAAGAATTTGTTATAGAAGCTCTTGCTGCTGCAGGACCTCTTGCGTGTCCACCATATACTGTAGGTGTGGGGGTAGGGGGGGGAGAAGATATGTGTATGAACCTAGCAAAGAAAGCTTTACTTCGTCCTTTATACCAATACCACGAGGATGAGAAGGTTGCATCTCTGGAAAAAGAATTGATTGGACTCCTAAATCAATTGGAAATTGGAGCAATGGGATTAGGAGAAGGTCCTTCTGTACTAGATGTCCACATGGAATTTGCCGCAAGGCATCCAGCAAGTCTACCCGTAGGTGTAGTTATTTCCTGTTGGGCTCTCCGTCATGCAAGTGCTACTATTGATAAAAATGGAAATGTCACATGGCATCC
>JAEOTN010000470.1 GCA_016839865.1 Promethearchaeota archaeon
ACGAAATAATGGGAATAATTAGCAGACAAGAATTTCTAACAATTGCATTGTGTAAAGAAAATAGCCCCTATCTAGTGTCTTTGAATTATGGATTTGATTCAAATACAAAATGCTTTTATTTCCATTGTGCCGATGTTGGTAGAAAAATGATCTACTTGACTTCAAATCCCAAAGTGTATGGTCAAATCGTTGAGGACCTTAAATACAAAGTAGGTGAATGTTCATATGCTTATAGATCAGTCCAATTTGATGGCACTGTACATTTTATTGACGAAATTGAAGAGAAGAAGCACGCATTATACTTATTAATCGAAAAACTAGAAAATCCTGATCAAATCTCAGATATGAAGGAAAAATTCATCAATGAATCGTCAATCCAAAAAATCACGATAGGAAAAATAACAGATCTACAATTTACTGGTAAAGAAGATAGGTTATGAAGAAAAAAAGAAAGGTATTTTATTAAAATTGGTCGTTTTTTTACTCAAAATCGCTAGGAAAAATTGTAATTCGTTTCAATTCTCCCTTAGAGTCCCCTTTGGTCTTTCGAGGTAGTTTGTCTAAAATTTCTCCTACACCCTCAGCTACTTTACCATCTAGGTATTTATAGACTTTATCCTTGGCGTCTGCACTGATTCTGATGTTCTGTTTTCCAACTTTGAACAATTCTTTAATTTTGGAACTTCGGATATATTTTACTGTGTATGGCATAATTATTCACTTCTATTTTTATCTTAGTTTAAATCAATTATTTTTTGAAATAATTAAGGTTATCTTAGCCATCTTGCGTATTTAAATCTATGGTGTTAAATTAAAACCGAACCATCGACAAAATTCATGAAATGTTACCGAATTGGTACGTTGAATTGATACATTGATGGAAAAATATTTTACGGAAATTTCATTCTGAATGTCAATTTTCTTGGAAAATTCGTTAATTTTTCGGAGTTAGAGAAAACATATATATTCCTTGATAATTACGCAGTTTTGGGGTCAAAATTTGACTTAAAATTCTTAGAGTCGTCTTAGTTCTCATTATTTGAAGATTGGATATTAGCTCGCTTCCTCATACTTTTTGTATAAATAATAGAAGTCACTATTAAAATCACGATTAAACTCCCAAAAATGCTGGAATATATGATTAGTTCGTTGGAGTCTCCTCTTATCAACGAATCGATTATTTTATAGAGAGGAAAGATTAGTAACAAGAAGGAAAGACGGAAATACTTATTTGAAAAAACTTCACTCATAATTATGTCAAACTACCTAGTGTATTCGAAATAGTTTCGTAGATTCAAGATCTTGGATAGTGTCGCAATTGGGGCACTTATATTGTGATTTGTCATCTGTTTTTAGTTTTTCTACACACTCCTCACATACGGCTTTATCACACAAGCAATAATGTAGAGTGGTAATATCTTTAGTTTCCTTGCAGACACTACAGAGGGACATTTCCGTTTCGTTTGACATAAAGTAATATTGAATCTATCCACAAAAAAATATTTTTATTCACATAAAAGAAACATTTTTAGTATTTCCACAAATACACAAAACATGTCTGAAGAGCCACAATTACCTCCTATTCCGAGTTTGGGAGAGGAAATCAAGAAAAATATGATTGAGAAGAAAACTAGTGTTTTAAAATGTGATAGTTGTGGTAGAAAGGCTAAACGAGCTTTTGAAGAAGGAGATTATGTTTTCGTCAAGCTCGATGGTAAAGAGTGCCCCCAATGTGGGAAAACGAAATATTCTGTAATACAAATCTATGGCGAGTGGGTAAAGGCCACAAGAAAAGAGCGAAAGAAAAAATCGTAGCCCCTAACATAATCCACATCGATAACAACCATCCTCACAACTAAAAGTCAGTCCCTTCTCTGCATTTTTCAATTCATCAATCAAATAATTCTCTTTAAATCCAATATTGATTAGCTTCACGACTTTTTCAACAGAGTGTGAGAGATTCTTACCGAAGGAATCAGCTGAATCTTGTAGATAACGGGTAATGATATTGTCATGTTTTTTATCTAGTCTATTCATGGTTACAGGAAGTGCATTATTTTCATAAAACTCAATCAAAAAAGAAGCGAATGATTCATCTAATTGAGATAGAATTACCTGTAATCGTGCTTCTTTCCAATTAAGAAAATCAATGTCAACACTAGCCATGTTTTCGAATTCACTTCGTAGTTTTTTTTCAATCCTTCTAAAATATTCCATTTTTTTATCAATATAATGATTAGTGTATGCATTAAAAGGAGTGAAGAATTTAGGAATAAAGGGATTTATACTAAGTCGGAATGCGTTTTTTGGAAGTTTTTTTCCTACCTTCGTTTGGATCTCCTTAATTAGATCAATGATCGCTTGTATATCCTCGGGTTGTTCAAAAGGTAATCCGATAAGGAAATACATCTTAATTGATTGAAATCCGTGTTGGAATATGTCCACACATTGCTGGATTATATCCGAATTACATAAATTCTTATTCAATTTTTGCCTAAGTAAATCAGAACCCGTTTCTGGAGCGATAGTGAGGGATTTAGCACCTCCTTTTCTTAGTATTTTCAGAATTGTGGGATTAATCTTATCAATCCGTATTGAAGGGATCATGATTTCTTGTTTTTTCTCAACAATGAACTTGCATATATCTTCAAAATCAGGATGATCAGCAACCGCTGATCCAATCAAAGTAATTTTCCCTGCTCCAGTGTTCTGTAAGGATTCATCAATCAAATGCTTTATTTGGGAAATACTTCTATTTCGGAATGGTCGGTTCACGAAACCCGTAAGACAAAATCTACATCCACTAGGACAACCTCGATTTATTTCTAATAGAAATGTCTCACCAAATACAAGATTTTGTTCTGGAGATTTAAATTGTGGAATAATTTGGGTTGTGGGACACTCTGAGTCGTCTAAAGAAACCAGATGTTGCCGATTAACGGGGAAAGTACCTTTTTCATTACTTTTAGAACTAAGATATTGTAGTGCGACCTGAGAAACAATGATATTTGGTTTAGAAAGCAAATTAGTAGAATTGCATATTTGATTAAAACTGCGATTTTTTGCACTAAATTCAACTAAATTGTTACAAAATTCATCATATATTGGTTCAAAATCCCCAAATACAAGTAGATCAATAAAAGGCAGTAAAATCAATGGATTGGATTTTACGGCAGAACCTCCTGCAATAATTAATGGATATTCTCCTTTTGAGCGGTTTTCTCCAAGGTAAGGAAAACCCAAATTCTCCATAATCCATAGAATGTTTATGTAATCTAACTCATAATGAACCGAAAATGCAATGATATCAAATTCCCTTAACGGTGTGCCTGAATCCATCGATTTCAAAGGCATATTTATATTTTTTTGTTTGGGAAGAAAAAATCGTTCACATAGAATTCCAGGATACGAATTGAACATTGAATAAATTAGATGAATCGTGTAACTCGACATCCCCATTTCATACACATTTGGGTAAACTAAAGCTACCCTTACATGGATATCATGAGATTGGAGGGATATTTTATTTCTTTCTTTAACAAACACAATCCTTCCCCTACTTAAACTTAATTTTCTTGAATTTTTTCTTTTTTGGTTTTATAGCTATTTCTTGATCTTTTTCCAGAGACCGAACTATATCCATGATTTGTGAGAGAATATAACTCGATTCCCCTTGGATTACTACATCTGCTTTTTTGTCATAATCAGTGGGAGTCTTATTTATGATTATTAATTTTCCGCCGTATTTTAAAGTATATTGAGGAAGCATATCGGCAGGAGCAACAAGTAATGAAGAACCAACAACCACAATTACATCAGCTTTTTGTGACATTGCAACACTTTCAAACCACATTCCACGTGGAAGCATTTGTTCAAATAACACGACGTTCAACATTAATTCCCCACCGCATTGATGACATGTGGGCGGGTATTTATCATCTTCTGGTTTATGATTCTTAATGACAGTTTTTAGGGGAATTCTACCATGACAAGCTACACATCGTAATTCGGTTGCATTTCCATGGAGTTCCTGCACAATTACATTTCCCGCTTTTTGATGTAAA
>JAEOTN010000471.1 GCA_016839865.1 Promethearchaeota archaeon
ATACTCTCCGGAACCTCGCCTTCATCAAGAAATCGCACAGTTTCACGAATTATTCCAATATATGTCTCTTCATAAGGGTCAAAAATCTTGTGGGTTCTATCAGGGATAAATATACGAATTGTTTTCTTAGATAACCATTGAGCGAAATATTTTATCCTATCTTTAAACATATAGACTACAACAATCCCAACTACGAATGGGAGCGAATTTTGTGGGAATTGAGATACAATGAGAATAGTTAGTAATATTGAAATCACCATAGCAAATCCAGCAGCAATGGAATATGCTAATTGTTTAACTTGATTTTCTTTCTTTTTTCGAATTTGGTGCAAGTACAACACTCGTTGCGCGTATTTTTTCAGTAATCCTTCAGAATATTCGAATGTTTCACCACTTACTGTAAAATCTAGGTTAATTTTTGGATCGAATTGCGTTTTCTCCTTTCGAGTAGTATGTATTAACTCGATAAATGGCAATTTGATAGATTCTGGCAGTTTGGATTCATATTTGCTATAGAATTTACTAAGCCTTAATTCGATTTGAATAAAGATAAATTGTGATATATAACTTATCGCATGTTTTAATTCCTTTTGTAAGGAGATAGGCTCAATTTTCTCATTTAACTCTCTTATACGTGATTTTAAAGTCTTCAACCTTGATATAAATTTCAAATACTGTTTCTGATCAAATCTTCCTTTGGATTTCAATAGGGACCCAAATTCATCCAACCGGTTTCTAATATCTACCCTAGATATTACTCCAAGAAGCCTTATTTCATATAATAGTTTAGATTGTGATACATCTGGATCCTTTATATATGAAATTATGCGATTCAGAGGAGAAATTTCTATTTTTGGATTCAATAGGGTTTTTAATGAGATTTTTGGTGTCTTATATCTGGTGTACAAGCTTATGTCATTGTAAAAATCTGAACGAGAATAGGTTTGTTCATTAATTTGAAGAGAACTTGGGATAAATCCGAACATTTCAAGCATGAAAACATTCTTCTTATCTTCCGTGGAGGGAAATACGTCAAGGGTAACTTCAAAATTAAATTTATCGTGTTTTTCGAAATCGGGAGAGTCAATTTCATGTTCAAATTGCTCTATATTATCCGAAAACGACATATTATGATTAAACAATGAACCAATCTATAAATTTATGCTAGATATTGCGAGTTTAGAAAATTCCTTTGGATCTTTGGCATTTCGAATTTAGAAAAGAAATTGAGTAAAACAGATTTTTATTTTCTAACTCGATATACAATGGTCAAAACACCTAATAAAATCCATCCACTTATCAACACGGTATAATACCATCGCCATCTAGACCATATTGTCATAACTTGTGAAGAAGGTGCTAGTTGATCATACGATCCGCTTTTAAATTCATGGATGAATTGTCGAGTTTGGTTCAAAGCAAGATCTCCATTTTCGATAGAGGGTTCAATTTCGGTACCCTCATGCCACTCATTCCACGATGTTATAGAAATCCAATCTGGATGCAAACCAAGAGCATCGTTCCATCGCTTTGTATAAGTCTGTCCACCATCTCTACCAATGGGGGGATTACCGTCTCGCACGACTGTATCATCATACGCAGGTGTAACACCTGCAACAAAGATTTGATTGAATCTCCGACTTCTTTTTTTGATAGAATAAAAGGTTTGTAAATATCTCCCATTTCTAGTTGGTGCATAAACGTCATATTGGTGTACAGCCTGAAATAGTTCATTTTGGACAGATCTACTGCTAGGACGGTCAGCCACGATAAATATTGATTTATTTTCATCATCAAGATTTGCCATAACCTCGACCCAAGCGTCTACTGAGATAGCTTGCACTACATACACCCATACCACAGGTTTACCTTGTTCGAACCAAATCTGGTCGTGATAATCTTCTTGCATTAGAAAATCATATAATTGAGATAGCTCAGAAGTAAAATGAGTAACAATATCTTCATGCGACCGTCCCTCCCATGCAACCATGAAAATTTCAAAATAAGGTGCAAGTTTGACTGACGAGTTGATATTCTTAGCCACTTCCATCATTATTTGCATGTTTTTTTGTTCTTTTCCGTTGTATCCCCAGTAAGAGACTATAAATGCATCCAAACCAGCCCATTCCGCTTGTTCTAAGTGAGTTTGAATCAAAGTTGGATCGGAAGAGTCATACCAGCCCTGTATGGGAGTATTCGTAGAACAAGCGTTTACTGGAGGATACCAACCTCTTGATTCGTAATCCCAATGCCACCATTCAGTATTATCCTCTATCGGGTAAGGAGATCCTTGCGAATAATCGGTTATGTTTCCATACCATCCGTAATAGAAAGCTGCAACCTTCTTATTTGTGGAAGGGGAAGTTGATAGGACAGTTGAAACTTCAATGGTACTATATAATATCACCGTGGAGCTTGCCACGACCATTATCCCTAATAACGTAAGGGTGAGTTTTTTTCGATTCATACGAGGATCAATTTGCTTTTTTTATGGAGATTTTGCATTAAGAAGTTATGTACAAATGCATCCAAAATATAAAAATAGAACATCATCAAAATTGGAGTATGGATGAAAATATGCAATTACTTGCTGGCAAAAAAGTGATTATTAATGGTGCTTCTAAAGGCATCGGTAAAGCTATCGCAATCAGATTTGCTGAATTAGGAGCAACAGTAGGTTTAATAAGTAGAAATGAGGATTTACTGAAGGAGAACGTCGAGA
>JAEOTN010000472.1 GCA_016839865.1 Promethearchaeota archaeon
AACGAATTAATTAAAAACTCTTAAAGCCTAAGTGTATTAATATATAAGAAAGGGCAACAATATTAGATTAACAAAAATAGGTTATGCAATTATGAGCAAGGAAGATTCATTAGACAAAATTCTTCGGGATTTGTTATCCTCAATAGCTGAGATAAAAGGTGCAGCAATCGTCAGTCCTGAAGGTTTACCTATCGCAAGTGCGTTAAGACCCGATGTGGACGAAACCCGCATCGCTGCAATGACCGCAGCCTTGTTAAGTCTCGGAGAACGAGCCGGGCATGAATTAGACAAAGGCACACTGGAACAGGTTTATGTGCGGGGTCAGAGAGGATTCGTACTCGTAATGTCTGCAGGGATGAATGCCGTGCTCACTGTAGAAACTACTAAAGATATAAAATTAGGTTTAGTATTTCTCGATTGTCGTCGTGCTTGTGAAAGAATCGCAAAGCTCGTATAAACTCTTCTTATTACTTTCTTAATTATTTCATTCTATTTCTAAATCAGTTAACTTGAGATGATAAGCTGATTTTTCGGTTGAATAGAGTATATGAATTGTTTCATCTCTTGTTTGGATTACTGAAATGCTCTGAATAGGCTCTATACACACATCTACTATCTGATTTTCCCAGGATTCTCCTATATCGAGAGAGATTGCTAAATTTATAGTCGTTTTTCGATCCTCACCAATTAGCTCTTCATCACAGTATGTGATCACCATATATGGAGTAAAAATACCCTCTCCATTTTGTAGACGAATTGCATCAATATTGCTCGAGTTATAATGTATTCCAATAGGCTCAGGGGGGTGCCAAGTCTCCCCATAATCTTCGGATACTGACTGTAATATGTGTTTTTCATTTTCAGATTGCAGATAGCATATAATTCTGCGTTCTCCAGCAAGCACAAATGTTGGGGACATCATCGATGGAACTATAAATTCATCGATATACTCCTCATCAGATGGCTCAATAAATACAGATGGGAACCAACTTTTACCAGTATTATCGCTGATATATGCGAAACTCCTTCCTGAAGCCTTATCATATACTGGTAATAGAATACGGCCCATTTGGACAAAAAGTGGAGGATTTCTTACCTCCCAATTTACTTCTTCTTCTACAATTTCAGAATCCGATTTCCAAATTTTTCCATAATCATTAGAGAAATTCTGGGTTAGTAGGTGATTCATGCAATACATCATCTGGAGATTTCCCATCAAGTTAAGATACGTAACTTGACTAAATTCACTGGATCGTAGTTGAAATTTAATTGGTTTCCCTTGAGAATGCCAAGATTGTAAAATTTCATCAAAATAATAGCTTTTAATCACAACCTCTTGCTGATTGTGTATTGGAATGTTACAAATAATCCCACCATGAGGATGTTCCATTACAGAAATATTACCATTGGAACCAGATTCGTTTTCAAGGGGAAGCTGATTCTTTTCTAAACGCCATTTCACAGTTTTATCTATGAATTGTATTGTTTGAACTTTATGAAAAAAGAAAAAAAAGAATAAAAGACTTATTCTAAGGTCGTACCGCAAGCGGTGCAGAATTTCGCTCCTGCCATCAATTTCGCTCCACATTTTTGACAGAAGTGTTCAGTTGTCGGCGTTGTGGTTTGTGATGGAGCGAGTGGGGCTACTGGTGCCTGTGAATAACCTCCTGTACCACCGAAAATCATTAACATGCCATTTGCGATTTTGAATTGCGCAACAAACATAATGATACTCACGACCAGACTCACAAGGGCAACTAATGTTACTCCGAATCCGATGAATCCTACAATAAAACCTAGTGCACTCATAGCTAAAGAGATGTATACTGTTATAACATACGTTCTAATTCCTTCAGCAACCATCAAAAATCCTTGAGAATTACCTCTTTCTCCTCCATACACTGCAATGTATTTTCCTAACGCTTGCCATGCCAAAAGATCGCAAACCAGAATTCCTATACCCACGAAAATATCTATAATATCTAAGGTAAGGCTACCCAATGGATTGAAGAATGTTATTATTGCACTAATTATGGAAATTATTAATGTAACTCCTGTTAAAATCAGAGAAATCAAGAAAAAATTATACGACTTCACTAATTCTGGATGGGGGCTTGAGGTTTTTGCATTACCAATTCGAATAAACATCATGACCTGAAAAGCTAAACTAATAATTGAAATTACTATTACTCCAAGTAAAATAAATCCACCAACGGCAACAATTCCTAAATTTAACGTCATGGTTCCAACTACAACAACGAGAA
Organism: Promethearchaeota archaeon; assembly: GCA_016839865.1. The sequence goes on from JAEOTN010000472.1 coordinate 2,265, forward strand.
CAGATAAAAATGTAATTCCAATTGCAACTAAAGCTAATTGTAGTATTCTTTTAAAATAGGTAGCAAATTCTAAGAGATTTTTTGACGTATTATCATTCATTTGACTCATAATTTTGTCTCCTAATAGAACTCCCAAGAAGAATTCTGCTATTGTATTAGTGGACGGGTTTTTAAACATAACTCACAAAAATGAAAAGAGCAGAATACAGACTTCGGAGTAAAAAATGGTGCCGGTAGGGGGAATTGAACCCCCGTTATCGGATTCACAGTCCGAGCGCCTAGCCGCTAGCAGA
>JAEOTN010000473.1 GCA_016839865.1 Promethearchaeota archaeon
CACTTTTAATCACCTATACTTCTTCTAGAAGATTTTAGGTATAAATTTTTCTATGTGAAATTAATTCTTAGTCTTTAGACCTTGTAATAGGATAGAAAATCAGTAAAAGTAGATATTATGCTTCTGTGATTAAATACACACTTTGTATTTATATACACAATTTCGCTTCTTTCAAGTATGCATCTCGTGCGTAGAATACAAATCCATTCTACCCCCTTACTAGAAGAGTGTACCCGTGTATCCAAAGCATTGTATAATATTGCACTTTATGAAATTCGTCAACATTTCTTCCAGACACACACTTGGAAACGGTATTGTGTGCTATATCACGAAATAAAACTCCATGAAATCTATAAACGTCTTTCCTCACTTTGTGGAGCACAAACTGCTCAGCAGGTACTAAGGCAAGTAGATCAAGCATTTAAGAGCTTTTTTACAGCATTGAAAGCATGGAAAATGGATTCCTCTAAATTTCTTGGTCGTCCTCGATTGCCCAAATATAAAAAGAAAAACAAACGTAACCTTCTCATCTTTACCAAACAACGATCTCGAATCAAAAAGGATCATGTATATCTCACACGAAACATGCACGAACGAGGATTTCAACCCATTCGCACGAATTTGACCGAGATCACTGGTGTAAGAATCGTCCCATGGGCAGACCGTTTCCAAATTGAACTAATTTATACAAAGGAGTCCCAAAACCTTAGATTGAATAAAAATAAAAAATTGGGGATTGATATTGGTTTAAACAACATCGTAACTGCAATTGATAATTGCGGAAATACCCCGTTTATTGTCAAAGGCAGTGTTTTGAAGAGTATCAATCAACATTATAACAAACTTACTGCATACTATAAATCTCTCGCAAAAAAATGTAATAATATTCATGTGACTAAATGTTTGATGCGTCTAGATCGTAAACGTAATAATAAAATCCATGACCAATTTCACAAGATATCGCGCATAATAATAAGCAGATGTATAGAACTCAATATTGGAATGATTGTTGTAGGTTATAATCCCGGTTGGAAACAAAAATTAAAATTACATAGAAATATCACTCAGAACTTTGCGTATGTTCCATTTTGGAAACTACTATATATGTTGGAATATAAAGCGAAATTATTAGGTATTGAGTTCAAGCGAGTAACCGAGGAATACACCTCCCAAGACTGTTCGGTTTGTAGGATACGTCGTAAAGCAAATCGCAAACATCGTGGATTGTATGTATGTAATAACTGTGGAAGTGTGATGAACGCTGATGTAAACGCTGGACGTAATATTCTAACAAAGGTATTCCCTGATACTGTTTGGTTAAGGGATAAAGGGTGTGTGGACCACCCTTTAGTGTTTCCTGTGCAATGAACAGAAAACCTAAAAATCCTTAAGGATGTTCATAAATTTTGTGTTTCTAGCTTTTTTCGGAAGGAGAAAACCTGTTTTTGAAATTCATTTCGCGTGGAGAACTAGTGTTGAGAATTTTATGTAAACTCTTCTCCAATGACCGATTGACTAGATCAAAGGTTAATAGTTTTAACGCTTGCTTGAGGAAATTTGACGTCCTACGCCGAGTTGTCATATCGAGGTGTCATATCGATGATACACCCCTATTCTAAGGATATTGTCGTTTACTTCATTAGGGATCGAAGAGTGTGCGCAAGCCCCCATTAATACAGACACTCAGAAAATCCCGAAATAAGGATTACCATGTAATACAATCCTGTAATACAAGGCGGATATCATGTCAAAGGATCACCTTCTTGATGACAACTGCTGCCGCGTTATACCAGTTAGAGAGATCCTACAATCCTGCTCTGAAACCGTACTAAAAACACTCGTCGATTCAGTGGAAATCTGTGGCTGCTGTGGAGAAATACGACCTAAACACATAGAAACCAGTATTAGAACTACCGGGAAATGTAATCTATGTAATTCCCTATACGAAGACATGCGAAGAGACAGCTTAGAAGCATTAGAGAATATGTTGGCGATAAGTCGATACCTGAAAATTGAAATCAACACGTATTAAAACAATTTATAATCTTTACTTTCTCCTTTTTTCTGATAACTGAAACAACACAACATTCTTTTATTGATGTAAGAGAAAATAATCACATGCAAGAACCCTACAAGTTTGACAATCCAACTCTGAATACCATTTTTAATCGAAGATCCGTTCGTGTTTTCAAAGATACCCCAATCCCCCCGGAAATTAAGGATACTATAATAACTGGGGCAACACGTGCTCCGACTGCAGGAAATATGATGTTTTATTCGATTATGGAGGTAGATGATCAAGAAAAAAAAGATAAACTCGTAAAAACCTGTGACAATCAACCCTTCATCGCAAAAACTCCTTTTATTCTAATATTCCTTGCTGATTATCAGAAATGGTATGATTATGACCAGTATTGTGATGTACAAGAAATGTGTGCGAGAAAGGACATGGCGTATGATGAACCACGAGAATCTAACTTAATGATGTGCACAGTAGATGCAGTCATTGCTGCACAGAATGCAGTAATCACAGCCCAATCATTAGGATTAAGCTCGGTATATATCGGTGACATCATGGAAAATTATGAGACACACAAAGAAATGTTTAACCTCCCAAAATACGCGTTTCCGGTTGCAATGCTATGCATAGGATATGCTAAGCATCCTGAAAAATTGAAAGAGTTGAATCCACGATTCTCCAAAGAATTAGTCTTTCATAAAAATACGTATGACCATTGGACACGATCCAAACTCGAAAAATTTGATGCGGAATTGAATGAGATGAGAAAACTTCCTAAAAAATTTGCAGAAGATTTCAATAATATGGGACAATTTTTGTATTGGATGAAAAGTGGGGCAGATTTTTCAAAAGAAATGATCCGTTCAGTAAAGGAAATGCTGAAAAATTGGAAATAAAAATGAAGAAAAATCGTGGGGTTACTTCATTTTGAAGGGAGACTCGTGTAAAAACATATACGTTTAAACTGGCAACATATACATTAATATCAGAATCAAGCTTCCCAATAGGATAAGAACTTTTGATGATTGAACTGCAGAAGTAGGTTTTCATGAAAAAGCTGTGGAATAATAACTATCTGATTTATCTTGCTTGATTCTGAATTAGGAAAATTGATTTGGGGGACATTTTTTAAAGAATAAAGATATTTATTGCTTAAATGAACGTTACTGCTATAATCTTAATTCTGGTATTATTTGCAATTTTTATGGGTTTCTATTCACAAAACAAATTTGATTATTTTCCAGTTGCTTTGATTATTGCAGTAATCGCAATTGGTTCAATGGTATATTTTTTCAATGTTGACAGAATCGAAATTCTTGGATTTGTTAATTTTCGCACATTAATTTTTATTTTTGCAATGCAGATAATCATTCATTTCGCCACCAGAGACAAAGTATTAGAATATTTCGCCATAAAATTAATTCACATCACAAAAGGAAATAATAGGCTATTATTTTATTTGATCTGCATATTTACAGCCCTCTTTGTTGCATTTATTGAAGATTTAACACTTTCCTTAATCTTGATTCCGTTGATTTATCGAACCTGTCGAATATTGAAGATACAAGCAGGTACTTATATGATGGGGATGACCATTACGATAAATATTGGAGCGATTCTCACTCCTGTTTCAAGTTTGAAAAACTTAATTATCGGTCAAGAGTTTGGATGGGGATTTAAAGAGTATTTTTCTAATATGGGGATTCTTTTTGCAATATCTTTGATACTCACTGTTTTATTTCTAGATATTTTTATTTTGAGAAAAGAAGAAAAACCAACTGAAAGAAATAAGAAGTTACTTTTGGAACTTGGGAATCCAGCATTAGTTATAGTAAGTAAGAAGAATTTCATAATTACCTCAATAATTTTATTGATCACATTTACCTGTATGATTATAGGTCTTGAGCCTTCTATTGTTACAGTCATATCTGCAAGTCTCCTACTTATTATTCATTTTAAAAAGACTACATTCACAGAAATTCAAAATGCAATCCCTTGGAAACTCATAATTGTTTTCGCTATTCTATTCATACTCTCAAATTCATTAGCTTATTTTGGTTTTTCAACTCTAATTTTCACTATTTTATCCAAGGCAACAAATAATAATATTTATCTGTCGATAATATTGATTTTGATGATTTCTTCAATATTATCCGCTTTTTTAGCAGGGACGCCTGTTACAATTATCTTATTACCAATTTTCTCACAAATTATTTTAATCAGTCCCATTCCAAATCCAATTATTATTGCTTTTATTGGTGGGGTAAATATGGCTGGAAACTTTTTACCTCAAGGTTCTGCGTGTGATCTTCTGACTCTCTCACTAGCAAAGAAATATGGCGTCAAAAACTTAAATTACAAAAGATTATTGAAAACTGGAGCGATTTTTTCAACTTTACATTTGTTAATTATACTGGGGTACACTATGATTTACGCTCTCGTACTTTCTTAACCTGTCTAAATTGCAAAAGATAGATGCTGAATCAAAAAAACTTCATCACCTGTGGTAGTACCATACCCTTTGTGATGTTCCATTAAACTGGTGGCAATTTCCGGTCCACATTATTCTTGATGACTTCCCACACTCGCATGAATCAATGTAATGGGAGTACTCTGTCCATCAATAACATAATGAATCTTTATTCCCCCATTATCCACGGATGGCATGAACCTTTTGGATCTGTAACTCCTCTTAAATCTGTGTGTCAATGATTTAGAATTAGTTGTTTGAAAAAATTCTTTATTATTCTCTATTGTAAATTTTTAAGTTCTTCGTCAATATAATGGATTATCCTATGTAGAGGATCCATAATTGAGTGATATTCATCCTTACTAACGGGATTCTCAAGAAATGCTTGCTCTTTTCCTAAACCAATAGCAATAGGGAAAATATACATCAAATACAGAAGCTCTTTCCGATCCAATGGAGTATGCCATTCATTCATTAAAGTGTCTAGCTGGAAAACCTCTGGTTTGTCTAATAATATACTATTCAGTTTGAAATAGGCTGAAAATAAAATAGCGACTTGCATTTGTTTCGGACCATAAAATATCGGTGTTAAATCAATAATCGAAACGTTATTGTCCGCAATTAAGATGTTATCTCGCCATAAATCCCCATGAAATAAATATTGTTCTCCTGAATTTAGAATTTGATTAAACTCCGGAATTTCAAGCAATTCAATTAATTTTGTTTTTAAAAAGCATTTAGGAGTGTGATTGAGATAATAGGTGAGAACTTCCTTTATGTTTGGAATATCTCTATCCCTGAATTTGTCTGATGCTACATGAATACGACGTGTAAATTCATGAACTGCTTTCATTATATTCGAAACATTTTGAGGTGAGGGATAATCTGTGAGAGCTTGACCTGGAAGATGCTTGGATACAGTGCAAATAAACGATTCCTCTCTCAAAATCACCGATGATATGTAATAGATTAAAGATGTTAAGTCATCTCCGTGATTCAGAGCATCTAATAATTGTTGATCGAATTTGATTTGCTTAATATCTTGTTTATCAAATTTCACAATTAGTTTTGGTTCCTGGTCAACTAGATATACGCGAGTATATATTGATTCATGTAATTGGGTAGCTTTTGTGCAAGAGTTATTTAAAATTTCGTCAATCAGCGTTTTATAGTTGTATTTCATAATTTTGTCACTTACGGACATGTTAAATAATTGGAAAAAAATTGAAAAAAAGAAAATTGCGGAGTATCGGAAAATCAGAATTCGTCAAGGATTTTCTTCTTTTTCTGGTCAAAGTCCTCTTGATTTATCACACCATCATCAAGGAGTTCCTTTAGCATCTTGATTTTTTCCATCGGGGCACGTGCTTTTGCTCGTTCCTGCTCTTGGAATCGAATATCCTCTGCTCGAGCAGGTTCTCTCCATGGTTCATCTGATGGCCATCCAGGAGCTCGTGGTGCTCTTGGAGCTTTGGGGGGTCTAACGTGCTTGATTCTGCGAACATGAGGGAACTCACGCTCGACATTTCTCATTGATTTCTCGACAGCATTTTGTACCTTCTCTCCGATTATCTCTCCTAACTTTCCCATTTTCGTGCCTAATTCCTCCATCTTCTTACCGAATTCTTCAGAATCAAAGTCTTCCAGATCAATATCTAAATCTTTAAATTTTTCTAATTCCTTCAACCCTTTCAGGCCTTCTAGTCCTTCCTTTATATCTTCTTCAAAATCTTTCAATTCTTCTAAACCTTCTTTAAAGCCTCTTTCTAATTGTAAGCCTAAATCTACTCCAGCCTCACCTAGAGCCATAATTCCGTCAAGTGAGCCACGAATTAATTCGGAAACTGATACGCCTGCTTTTCGTGCATATTTCTTCACCCTATCCCGCATATGTTTGGGAATGGTGAAATTGATTCTTACAAATTCATCCTCATAATCTCCAACAACTTCTTCTTCTTCTTCTTCTTCTTCTTCTTCTTCTTCTACTTCCTCTTCTTCCTCGATGTCTTCTTCTTCCATGTAGTCATCGTCATCATCTGCGAAGAAATTAGGGTCTTTGTCAGGGTGATATTCTCTCATTTTTTTCTACTTCCTAATATTTCGTATTTTATTTTTCATTTCAGCCATAAAACTTGTCATGTTTTTGTTCAAGTAAATTTCGTGATATTTGATTTCAGCCATAATTTTGTTCTCCTTATTGGTTTATGTTCTATTTTCTCAGTGTTTGCACTCTTTTAGAGTGATTTCTTAGATCTGACATAAAACTGGGCATGTTTTTATTAAGATAGATTTCATGATATTGGGTTTCAGACATATTATTTTTCACCTATTGAGTGTGTTTCATACACATTTGAGTGTTAAGAATGTATTATGAGTGTGTATATTTAAAGTTTTGCATACTCAATACACACTGAGAAAATCGAAGTTTATTAAAAATGAAATTATGTAAATAAAATGAACTTAACAAAAATTGAATACACATTGGAGAAAAAAATCATTGATCAAGTGAATAATTTAGACTGGTATAATTTTCTTTGATCCTAACTTTACCATCTACAAACTCGGACGCTAGTTGTCCGCAATTGGAACCGATTTGATTCTCTTCCATTTCTCCAATACTCACGATCGTTTCGAAACCCAAACTTCGAAATCGTTTCGCTAACTTAATAAAAACTGATACACACTGGACTATTCTTTTACTTTCGTGGCTTGAAATCAGCTGGAATCTATATAAAAGATTTTTTTTAATCAAGATGCAAAAGTGGATGCGAGTTACTAACAGCTTGAACCAATCTGCTTTTCTTTTTGTTTCTCAGAATTCACACATTAAGAGAAAGGTCATTTAACGAAAAATTCTAGCAATATAGAATAAACACAATTTATAAACTAAATTTCACAGTTGAACCTTGGACAATAATGGAACTTGGACCACCATCGGATAGATCCCCAGCTGGAGTCAATATATATCCAATAGTTTATTGGACAACATA
>JAEOTN010000474.1 GCA_016839865.1 Promethearchaeota archaeon
GGATTCATGGAGCTTATCTATTGGAAATGGATAATTAAAGCACAGTCAACTAAACTAGAACATCCCTTATGAGTGATTCATAATGAACGTTTATAGGAAAATGGTCCGTTATTAATGCGCGTCATACACGGGGATGAAGGCTCTCTTCTCTTTCGATTTTTCATTCTGATTTCTTTCCGTTTTTTCGCTTCATCATATCGACGTTTTTCCTCATCGGTTTCAGGAACGATTTTGGGGATTATTTTCGGTTTATCTTCCTCATCCAGTGCAACAAAGGTTAGATATGCGCTATTTACGTGGACAATTTTACCACTTCTTAGGCATTCAGCATCCACTCGCACTCCAATTTCCATGGAGCTAGTTCCCGTATAATTCACACTAGCCTTTGCATGAACTACATTGCCAACAAAAACCGGACTTAAAAAATCAAATCGGTCCGCGGATGCGGTTACTACATTTGAATGGGCGTGTCTAGAAGCAGCGATGAAAGCAACTTGATCAATCATCTTCATAATTTTACCACCTTGCACATTACCGTGCACATTGGTGAATTCGGGTTCCATAACTTCCATTAATTGAGATTTTGATTCCTTTACTGATCGGGATTCTGGTTCTACCATACAGAGAACAAAATTTGAATGATTTTAACTCTTTCTCGTAAGAAAAATAGCAATTCAATTTCATATTAATCTTGCCAACGCCACGACATCCCACAGTACTTGCAGGATTGTTCCCCAGTTTCAAGTGGACCCCCACAAAAATGACAGTAGATAGGATAGTGCTTTTGTTTTCCTTTTTTCTCTCCATGGTCAGTAGCTTTAGCAGCAAGAGCCTTTTCTTTTATAGATTTGGCTTTCTTTATTTCTCTTGGTTTTGCTACTCGATTGGTATAAACCAAGACAGAAATTACCAACGCAAGCATAAATAGCACCCATACACCAGGAAAAACACCAAATGACCAGGCGAATATGTCAAAAATAACGAGTATTACTGCAAAAATTAAAAATGGAATAGATGGTCCTACCGAATATCTTTTCATGGTCATTGAATAATAACATTCTGGGCAAAGATCTTGAGACGCATTCTTACCGGATATACTTTGAGCACATTCCAAACAAACGTATTTTCCACACTTATAGCACTTCTTGCTAGCATTTGTATTGTTATGATAAAAACAGTGAAATTCACCCATCATTTCTGTGATGAATAACTTTCAATATAAAATTACGTTTAAGATAACCAAAAAAACATCAATAACTCTTGCCTTATCATTATTTCCAAATCCAAGTTTGTCCACAGAATTTACATGTGTTTTGACCAATACGTGTCGGTGCTCCGCAAAACGGGCAATTTAACGTAAATTGGGATACTTTTGAATCCCTAGTTGAGGTTTTCTTTTTTAATTTATAATTTATCTTTGCTTCTAATAGGTTCTTCACCTTAGAACGGATTTTATTTGCTTTTTCTGTAGCCTGTGGTCCTTTTACCAAAACAGAATAAATTAAATTGCCAATCGTGCTAAGTCCTGCAATAACCAAAATCGTAGTAAAAATCCCTAGGAATATCCTGTCTTGCTGACGGGCAAATTCAGAAAAATAACCCCATTCGGACTGAGTACGAGTAATTGCAGTCATTGCAGCGATACCGAACATTAGAAAGATAATATATCCAAAACATGGTAGAGCTGCTTTCATAGAATTTCCATCAGATTCTATCGCATTTGCATAACATTGAGGGCAAAGCTCATGATGGGTGTAATAAACTGAACTAGTTTTTCCTGTTCTGTGGGTGTGTTTTTTCTTAAAATTATATTTACATTCCACACATACAAATTTTCCACATTCTTCACACTTTTCCACTGCATTACGTTCTGGATGAAAATAACATTTAATATCACTCATTTTCCCTCATTGTGATACAAGTGGATGTAATTATAAATATTCGTATACAAAAACACTAATAACATCAATTTAACGAGGAAGGATGGTTGTTTTCAAGGATCTGATCAATTATGGGTATGAACACGAAACTACCTCGGTATAATTCATTATATCCAACTCCACTATGTCAATATTTTTTTCATCCGGATAAAGATAACTCCATGTCCTGGTACCTTGGAAGAAAAACCTCCCGAATATACACCGAGATTCTTTTGTCTCCATAAATCCCTGACTAAAAAGTCTCCTGAAATGCCAAGCTGACTCCATTTTACATATAGATTCTTTTCTCTTCTACTTCGATTGAAAATTCCTACAGCTATGGTTCCATCTTCCATATTTTTTGCCCATACTTCGAAATGTGGGATCCATTTCTTCACAATTCTTTCTGCTTGTTCACCAAGCGGATCCTGATTCACGTCCAATACTTCATCATTAGTGAGTAAATTTAAAGTAAAATCATCCATAGATGCTATATCACAACTCAGAAGTAGAGGTGCAGCAAGTAAGCACCACAAACTCATTTGAGAATATTGTTCATCTGGAGTGAGGTGTGTAGGGAAATAATCCGATCGTTTATGAGGATGAGCTGTGTTTCCGACTTGCAACATGTCTGGGTCATTCCAATGTCCTGGACCTGCGAACTTACGCCATTTATTTTGTGAAAATCCAATAATTGATACACTTAGCCAGTTGTCTTGAATATCCCATGCTGTTCTCCATACATTCACATGATTTTCAATCCAAGTGTTAACATGTTTATGGGGAGTATTATTTGATAAACTGTAAACAATATCTCGATCAGAATCCAATAACGCATTTGCCATTGCAATGACGTGTTGGGAATCATTGGGATGCCAATCATACTTCAGGTAATCGAAACCCCATTCGGCAAATTGTTTCACATCCACTTTACACATGTCTTTTCCAAAAAAACGTAATCTTTTTCGTAAATTATTCGGTTCTCCGAAGATTTGATGTTTCTCTTTACGAAATTCATCCTCTACAATCCATTCGGAATAATCTGCATTAGGTTCTGGATAGGATCCTCCTCTATAACCTGCATAGGTACCCACCCAAGGTCCAGAATAGATACCCGTTTTTAAACCCAAGGAATGTATTTTTTCACACATTGCGTTCATATCGGGAAATTTTGAATTGGGTTGTAAAGCTTCACCAGGTTTACGATCCCCTTGCCAACAATCATCGATGTTAACATACGTCCAACCATGATCAATCATCCCTTTATCGACCATAGCTTGAGCAATTCCTTCGATCTTCTCTTGTGAAACCCATAATGAATGAACGTACCACGAATTCCATCCCATTGGTGGGGTTAAACATATTTTATGACCAATTTTTATAGTTAAGTCTCTTTTATCTTTTCCTAAATCATTTGAAACAACCACAGTTACTTTATAATCTCCCATCTCATATTTTCGTCCATTAATAATTCCTGTACTTTCATCAACAGTAAATTCCTTAGGGAGATTTGTAACTTCGTATTTAAGGGGTTTTTTACCTGTCGCGGTTATTTTGAACAACAAAGGACTCATAGATCGTACACCAAACACTCGAGGTCCTGTTATTCGTGGTTTTAATCCTGGTTTGGGAGTAAGAATGTATTCTTCATTCATGATTAGCACTAAGTTAGGTTTGATACAATAGATAATTCATAAGAATAATCCATCAAAAAATATCTGTATAATGAAACAACAAGTGAAAATTGGTGTAATCTGTTTAGCTAGAAAAACCTTTGATTTCAATGCAGCAATGGATATTTACACCAAGATTCAAACTGATTTGAAGAAAATTTCTGCTGTAGAATGGCGATTTATTCCCGATCTAGTTATTGAAGAACAAGAAGCAGTAACTGCAGCTCTAGATCTCAAATCAAAAAATATCGATGCACTTATAGCAATTTCAGGAACTTTTCATCTTGGCCAGCTTATTCTCGAAATAAACCAAATACTCCAAAAACCACTTCTTTTATGGGGATTATATGAGTTACCTTATGATGGTGGGCGAATACGATTAAATTCTATATGTGGTCTCAATCTTGCCAGTTCTAACTTATATAAAACAGGAACTCGTGATTTTCATTATGTTATTGGTGATCTTGTAGATGAAAATTGGATCGATGCAATTCGGGTTCTGAAAGCATTTTCTTCATCAAAAATTGGAATTATTGGCCATCATGCAAAAGGATTTTATAATATTGATGTAGATGAACCCACTCTATTTAAAGAAACAGAGGTATTGCTTCAACATTTTGAGCTAAAAGAACTATGGGATATGCAAGTTTCGGATATTGATGTTGGAAAACGAAAAGAACAAATCAAGGAACTCTTTGATATCAGTGAGATTTCTGATACACAAATTGATAAAGTCGCAGAACTCACTGCAAAATTTGTTATATTCATGGATAAACATGGATTGAAGGCTCTAGCTATCCGTTGTTGGCCAGAATTCGCAGAAAATTTTGGAATTAGTCCTTGTGCAGCCATGTCTATATTACAATCTGAAGAATATCTTTTAGGATGTGAAGGTGATGTATTAGGAGTGATTTCAATGCTAGCTCAACAGGCTGTTGGTGGAGAAACCCCATTCTTAACTGACTTTTCCCAAGTCGATTTTGAAAAAAATTTTGCACTTTTATGGCATTGTGGCGTAGCAGCTTGTAATCTCTGGGATGGAAAGTGTGTTCGTTCATTAGATTCTTACTTTGCTGGTGGAAAAGGTGTGACTTCTGACTTTGTACTCAAACCTGGTGAAATTTCTTTAATGCGTATCGACTCAGTAGGTGAAGAATTCCGTATCTTTTTACAAAAAGCAGAAGGATTACCCATGGAAAAAGATTTGAAAGGTACCTATCTCAAAGCTCGATTCAAAGATCATGTGAATATTGTACTGGATAAGATCATTACCAATGGAATTGCTCATCACATTCCGATGACGTATGGTAATTTTAATAAACCAATGGAAATCTTGGCAAAAATTAAAGGATGGGAAATTATCCAATAAATTCCAAATCCAATTAATCTCATAGGATTCACTACCATGTCAGAATATGAATATGAATTAGCATCTCAAGGAACTGACCTACTTGGATTGAAACGCTATGAAGAAGCTTTAGAGTATTTTGAAGCTGTTCTAGCTCTCAATCCTCGCAATGGATATGTCTGGTTTCAAAAAGGAATAACTTTAGAGCATTTAAAACGATATCAAGAGTCTGTGGAGAGCTACCAAAATGCTGGTGTAATTATTTCGGGTGAAAAAGATATTTGGATAAATTTAGGATCGGTTTTAATTGAAATGGGTCAATACAAGAAGGCAATACTGAACATTAATAAAGCAATTTCGATTGATCCTAAGAATGAAATTGCTTGGTTTTACAAAGGAAATGCACTCTATATGCTGCAGCGATATAATAATGCAATAGAATGTTATTATGAAGTGTTAAAAATAAATCCAAAATCTGCTCAAGCAGTTTACAATGTTGCATGCCTTGAATCCATTCTAAACCAAGATCAAAAAGCACTAAAGAATTTGAAGAAAGCAATAGAACTGGATGGAGATTTTAAGCAAAAGGCATTATCTGAACCTGATTTTAAAAATATTAAAGAATTAAATGGATTTAAAACAATTACCAGATCTTAATATTTTCTTTGAATGATCTGGATTTGGTCTTGAATGATAAATAGTTGATTTTTTGTTTCTATTGATGATTATGTAAGAAAAGGACCTAATATCAAGAGCAGAGAGATTTTATTTAGGATTTAACAGACAGTCATGTATGAAATCCATAAAAATCTCCAGCTCAGGGGAATATGTTCCTTTTCCTAAATACTGGATAACGTGTGTAGGTGGAGGTCACGCGAGTCTAGGCTTAAGAAGTGACTACCAAGATCATTTAAAAAAGGTCAGAGACGAACTTGGTTCTCAATACATTCGATTTCACGGATTACTTTGCGATGATATGCAAGTTGTTCGAATGCCTTTTTACAGGTCAATCCCTGGGTATATCGGTCGAGAGTTTAAGAAACGAATTTCCTACTCATTTTATCATATAGATCAGCTTTATGACTATATTCTGGAAATTGGGATGAAACCTATTGTAGAAATTGGATTCATGCCGGAACTTCTCGCATCAGGGAAGAAAACAGTTTTTTACTACAAAGGAAATGTGACTCCCCCTAAGGATTATGTTAAATGGAATGATCTTATCCGTTCATTAATTGAACACTGGATTAAACGATATGGTATCGAGGAGCTAAAATCATGGTATTTTGAAGTATGGAATGAACCGGATTTGCCCGTATTTTGGGCAGGCTCTCAACTTGATTATTTTAAATTATATGAAAATACTGTAAAAACTATCAAATCTATAAATTCTGACCTAAAAGTCGGAGGTCCTGCAACTTCTGGAAATAAATGGATACCTCAATTTCGTGACTTCTGTGAAAAACACAATGTGCCGATTGATTTTATTTCTACTCATCACTATCCTGCTGACGTTCTTACTAAAAGTAAAAGCGCATTTGCATGGATTAAAACAATTTTCAATTTTCTCAAACGGATCAAGAAAAAACTCAAAGAAAATCCTGAACTTGATGATATAAATTTCTTCCATGAACCCGAGTTCAAAAAAGCAGCGTTCTCTTGGGGTAATCGTGGGGTTTTAACAAAACAAGCAAAGAAGGCAAGATCGGAAGCGGGGGATTTGCCTCTATTTTACACAGAATGGGGTGTATTGTTTAAGCTTGATGAAGTGTATGAGGTTCCGTTCATGATTAAATCCATTGTTGATAATCAAGGGTTGATAGACATCTATTCAATGTGGACTTTTTCGGATGATTTCGAGGAAATGGGGTTCAAAACAAAGCCGTTTAATAACGCATTTGGTATGCTAACAATTCATGGGATTCCCAAACCACGTTATTGGGGTAAAATTTTACTCGGTCAGCTTGGGGGGATACGACTTGATGTTCCTACAACCATTCCTGATTCGAAATCAGTGGAATATATCCTCACAAAATCAGAGAAAAATGAAGAGTTTCAACTTTTGATATATAATCAACATCCCCCAGATGAGTTAATAATAGAGCAACTTGAAATTGAAATTGCAGGATTACCAATCATCCAAAAAGTTACAATCCAGCGAATTGATGAAAATAATGGGAATCCTCTTCGTATATGGGCGGAAATGGGAGAACCACGATATTTAAAACCTGAGGATATAGATTTTCTTAAGAAAAAATCGGATGTATTGGAACAAAACCATCAATTTGAGCAAAAAAACGACTTATTGAAAATTTTTCTCTCAATACCGGAAAATGGGGTAGTATTATTGAAATTTATCTCAAAATAACCCAATTTTCGTTTTTTCAAAAGGGATATTTCAATTTCGTGCCAAATCCCGTCTTACTTACCGAATTATCATAAATTTCCTCGATGTGAAAGATTAATGCAGGTCTATCATCCCATTTGTCCATTTTTGGAGAATGATAGCAATCATGTTGAGCATTCACGAATTTTTTGTAGATTCCTTCATCGTCAATTTCAATCTTGCCTCGAACTTCAAAAGAAATCACAGGAGGTTGGTAGAAAATATACGTAGCTTCCTTATTGACTTGTATATTTTGCCACGTGTGATTTTTTGCCAACTCCAATGTTGTCAATATGGAAAAGTCAATTTTATGTTTAACTTCGGGATCATAGAGATGTTCAGCTAAAATCTTCAATCCTCTTTGACTATAAGTCTTGTCCTCTGGCTCGAAGGAGTTAATATGATCAAGATATGCATTAAGGACTTCCTCCATATACTCTCGTTTTGGTACAAACCCAATTCCTTTTATTGAACCATTTAATCCCGCTGGACCATGCGTTATTAACGCAGGATTGTGTGTTGTAAAGCTTAAGAATAACTTTTCTTTGCTGAATTTTTCTCCATTTTGAATATTAAGTACATTTTTCGCTCTTGTTCCATATGCCCAATTGAAGAATGTTTCTGCAGAACGCATCTCTGTTTTTTCATTATCAGAATTCATTGTTTTTTCCCGTACAAAATAATAGAATCTATCTCTGGTCGTAGAGTTTATTAATCTATTGGAAAAAATGTAAAGCAATTTTTCTGTATGCTCTACTTGGACGCAATGATTTTAACTATATTAGTTAGTACTTCAACTGCTTTTTCTAACGCGTAGACAGACAGGAATTCCTTTTTACTGTGGAAATTCCCCCCACCCGTAAAGATGTTTGGTGTTGGCAATCCGTCATAGGACAATCGGGCACCATCGGTTCCTCCGCGAATGGGTTCATAATTAATTACCAGATTCGCCATTTTGTAAGCTTCTACTGCATATTGAACAACATGAGGGTGTTTATCCAAGACTGGTTTCATGTTTTTATACGATCGGGTTAGTTTCACATAATATTTCACCTCAGGATGCAGTTCTTGGAGTTTTTGAATACCATCTTCCATCTGTTTCATGCGAGCTAAGAGTCTTTGTTCATCAAAATCTCGGATCAAGAGTTTAACTTTAACGGAGTTTTCATCTCCATGAATTTCCATTGGATGATAATAGCCTTGACGATCTTTGGTCGTTTCTGGACCTTCGTTTTTTGGAAATAGAGCAATTATCTCGTCCACATAACGGATTGCATTGATCATTTTACCATAAGCGGATCCAGGATGCACGTTATATCCTTGTATTTCGATGTGACCATTGGTAGCGTTGAAATTCTCTACCTCAAAACCACCTAACTTTCCTCCATCAACTGTATAAGCAAAATCTGCTCCAAAACCCTTAACATCAACATTGTCAGTACCTTTTCCAACTTCTTCGTCGGGGGTGAACATAAGCTTAACATTACCATGCAATATTGAGGAATCTGTTAAAATTTTCTTTGCCATAGCCATTATAGCGGAACAACCTGCTTTATCATCAGCTCCTAGCAACGTGAGTCCATCTGCTGTAATGATTTGCTGACCAATACATGAATTCAACTCAGGATTTTCTTCAGGAGTGATCTTTAACTCAGAATTATTGGGAAATGTAATCTCCCCCCCATTGTATTCTATAATTTGAGGATTAACATTTTCCCCTGGTTCTGCAGGAGATGTATCCATATGGGCAATGAAGCCTACGGTTGGAAGATTTTTTTGAGTATTTGCTGGAATAGTACCGGTTACAATGCAAAATTCATCAACTTTTGCATCAGTAATACCCATATCTTTCATTTCATTGACCAAAATGTTTGCTAAGTCGAATTGACGTTCAGTAGACGGGAATTTCTCGGAATCTTCACTTGAAGTAGTGTGAATTTTCACATAACGTAAAAATCGTTCGACGACATCAGATTTCATATTCATTTCTAATTCATTAAGCAATAAAAGGGTAGTTTTGCTGAAGTATGAGTCAAAATAAAATTTAATTGCATATAGAGGAAGGATTTACATATCTGGAGTAATCATAATGGAAACCGAAAAACTAATCTCTCCTCGTTTAAAAGATAAAAAGGAGATATTTCTGATCCCCTATGCCCATTTGGATTCTCAATGGAGATGGGAATTTCCAACTACGATTAAGAAATACATCAAAAACACTCTTGAAGAGAATATTTACCTATTTGAAAAATATCCAGAACACCGATTCAATTTCACTGGAGCGTTAAGATATTCTTGGATGAAAGAATATTATCCTGGGCAGTTTGAAAAAGTCAAACAATTCGTTAATGAAGGACGATGGCATTATGTAGGGACATGTCTCGATGAAACAGACACTTTAACCCCTTCGGTTGAATCTATGATCCGAAATGTTTTATACGGCGATCGCTGGGCAAAAGAGGAGTTAGGTACCACTAGTCGCGATGTTATGATTCCTGACTGCTTCGGTTTTCCTGCAAATATGCCTTCAGTTATGGGTCATTGTGGAATTATCGGATTTTCCAGTCAAAAATTAACTTGGAATTCTGCAGTTGGGATTCCATTTGATATTGGGTTATGGAAAGGGCCTGATGGAAATGCCGTCGTGAGTGCACTCAATCCTGGTTCTTATGTTTCACCAATACTACTCCCTATCCAAAACAATCCTGTTCGAAAAAAACGATTAGAGAACTTTGGTAAAAAATATGGGATATGGAAGAGCTTCCAATATTATGGAGTTGGAGATATTGGCGGGGCTCCTCGAGAAAATGATGTAATCAAAGCAACAGCTAGTATTGAGCATTATCGAAATGCTGAAGATGAAGATATTGTCGTAAGGCAGGGTTCAACAAACCAATTCTTTAACGAGCTCACAGAAGAGGAGAAGAAACGTATGGATACCTATGAGGGGGACCTCCTTCTTATCTATCACAGCGCAGGTACGCTAACTTCTGCCACTATTATGAAGCGTTGGAATAGAAAGAATGAACAATTAGCGTTTGCTGGGGAAGTTGCAGCCGTAATGGCAATGGTCCATGCAGGAATACCTTATCCAAATGAAAAAATTAAATCTGCATGGTATCGCACAATTGGTAACCAGATGCATGACATTCTTACGGGAACTTCTACACCAACAGCCTATGACTATTCTCATAATGATGAAGTTGTTGCATTAAAAACCTGGAGTGCTATTTTGGATGATTCCGCA
>JAEOTN010000475.1 GCA_016839865.1 Promethearchaeota archaeon
GGTTGTAAACGTGTTGCTTGACCCCCAGCGAGGATAACTACGGGAATCATTTCATTAGGGCATTTTACCATAAGTGTTCTTTTTTTCCATTCTCAAAAATTTTTTCGAAAAAATGAATATTTAGGGATTTGGACGTTATAATAAATTATGGCTATAGAGAAGGGCATTGAAGAAATTGATCGTCTGGTATCTCAGACTTTTGCAAATCATAGTGGGATTTTAGCATTAATCATAGCTACTCATGAAGGGAAAAAAATCTATACAAAATTTCGAGAAACACAATCATTTAATGAGCACGAATTATCCGCTATTACAGCATCATTGATATTTATTGCTAGAACTATGTTTAAGAAGACATTTGGGCTAGAAATTGCACATGCAGAAGTTAAAGGTGTGAAAAGTGTATTCTTTTCCGTCTTAACTAAGGAAGTCACCGGTTCTGTAATCTTTGACAGAAAAATGTTAGAATTAGTGGGAATTGCAGAACAAAAGCAAGTTATGATGGATCTTTTCATGAAAATATCTGCGATCGTAGAAACTTCAGTTGTTCAAGAAGATTTGTTCGTACAAATCAAGCGTGCTATCCCAAATGCATTATCGATAGTGATAATAAATAAAGAAGGGTTACCGATAAAGGTAGAAAGTGCTATGGAAGAACCAAAAATTTCTGCATTCATATATGCTCTGCATTCCTTAGCAACAACTTTGTTAAAAAATGAGGTTGAACATACAGTAATCTCCGGAGATTATGGTTCCTACATTATACAACAAATTGATGAAGAGCGAATTCTTGGTATTGCAGTTCCAGAGAGCGATGATTCGAAAGTTAACAAATTTATTGCTGCTTTAGAAGATATCGTTAAAACACTATGATAATTCCTAATTACTTCTTTCTGTCTTCCTTATCTATGTAACGTCCCCGTAATTCCACTTCTTTAATTCCTTTTATAATAGAATCACTAGTTGGTCCATATTCGGTAATGTATCCTGCAATAAATGCGGGGTAGATATCTTCAAAATGTGCTCCATGTGTGCTAGTTATCACACGTTTGAATAAATGTAAATCCACTGCTTTGTCTTCTTCTGCTGTAGATACGAATGCTAGTCCAAAATCAATGAAAAATAGACTATTTTGGGGAGTAATCAGAATATTCGATGTAGTTAAATCACCGTGTATCTGGTCATTTTTGTGCAAAGAAGCGATGTATTTACCAATTTTCATAAAGACTTCCTGTAATTCATATGAATCCATTTGAAGAATCTTGTCTTTCAAACGTTCCCCATGGATAAATGACATAGTAATTGATGCATCGACTAGATCTATATCATGAATAACAGGTACTGGAACAGAATGCTGCTTTGCTCTTATCATACTACGAGATTCTGATAATGTTCGTTGGTTTCGAAGAAGTTTATCTATTTGACTTATTCGATAGGATTTTTCGACCCTTTTCTTAATGATAACATCCACATTTTCCCATGTTGATTTAATTAATTCTGCTTCTGCTCCTTTCTTAAAGTAATCAACAACCAATTGTGATTTCCTTTCACTAGGTTGAATTTCGACTGCAGGGAATTTAGCTTTCGGCATTCTCCATGGGATTTTTGCATTATCCATTCTAAATTTGGGTTGAATGACAGTTTCTTCAATTTTCATCCCTCTATCATTCAAATAATGAAGTATTCCTGTCCAGGCAATCATTGCACCATTATCTCCAGCCAGTCTCAACGGTACCACATGATATGAAGCCCCATGTTCATTTGCTATATATTCAATCATCTCTTGAAGTCTTTTATTTGCTGCGACACCACCTGTGAGTAATACTTCCCCTTTTTCGGTGTGAGCTAACGCACGTTCGGTTACTTCAGTTAACATAGAGAATGCAGTTTCTTGTAGGGAATATGCGATATCCTCTCGTGTATATGATTTTTCAAATTCTGGTGATTTAATTAATCGTCTGCAAGATGTGTATATACCAGAGAAAGAAAGATCCATTCCTTTCACGATGTATGGTAATTCGATGTAATTAGAGGATTGTAAGGCGAGTTTCTCAATTTTTGGTCCACCAGGATGAGGTAATCCTAAGTCACGTCCTACCATATCTATCATGTTGCCAACTGCAATATCCAATGTTTCCCCAAAAATCTGGTACCGACCAGTTTCGAAAGCGCTAATTATCGTATTCCCACCAGAAACGTACAATGTGAGAGGATCATAGGAATTACAGAATTTTCTCCCGATTTCAATATGACCGATACAATGATTTATACCAACAATAGGGATGTGTAACTTTTGTGCAAGGGTTCTAGCAATTCCCGCTCCTATTCGTAGGCATGGCCCTAAACCTGGACTTTGACTAAATGAAATTAAACTAATATCAGATAAAGTTCGGTTTGCTTTGTCTAAAGCGGAATTAATCACATTCAGAAATACGTTATTGTGGTGTTCTACTACCTTTCTAGGGTGTAGTCCACCTTCTTCAGGAACGTATGTGTCATTTACTACAGATAATACATTTCCTTCGAAATCTACAATTCCCACACCAAATGTATGAGCTGTTGATTCGATTCCAAGACAATAACGCATGATTAGTTCAATCAACAGAATTTTTTGTTGTATTTGTGGTTTTCGTTATATTTTAAAAAACGAAATAAAAGTGAGTATAAATAAAAACGAAGAAAATTACTATCGTTGAATTCGACGTCTGCGAGTAGTTCGTTTTACTCCACCGACTGTACTTTGAGCTGTCTTCTTGCCGCTAGGAACGTTAAATTTAGTATAGCCACATGCGCCGCATGACATTCGGTTGTAATGTTGAGCCAGATAGACTCCATCTCCACATCGTGGACAAGAACGATTTAATCTGACTACCTTACCATCTTTTACTTCCCAGAGTTTGGATTTATTCGGTCGATGAGTTCGCCCTTTCTTTTCTTTCTTTTTTACTGCTTTTTTCTTTGCCATTTCTCTTCACCTATTTCTTCTTCCGTTTAGCTTCACGGATTTTCTTCCGCTCTTCACTTCTCTGGTCTTTAGGCATATTTCTAATAACCATATATTTCGGTTCGAATTTGTTTGCGGTTACAGCATCTTCATAAATATTTGCTAAACAATCTGCAGAACGTTTACCAAATGTAGTTCGTATGTTTTTGATGAAAACCAAGTTCTCATCTGCTGTTTCTAGGGCTGCTATCTTCTTCTTTAATTCCAGACGATTTGGTGTACCACTTGTTGGATGATCTACCATGAAATGCACTTCTCGTCTATTTATGAGAGGATTATGCTTAGTTTCGATAATATTGATCTTAAAACTCATGTTATTTGGGACTCTTTGGTTCAGTCGATTTTTAGAATAAAGCATCAAAATTAAAAAAATTTTCTAAAAACACAGTTTACGTGTGTTCACTTTCTCTAGTTTTAGTATTGCAGATCAATTTTATTAATTCGCACAAAGAACTTGTAAAAAACTACAAGAAAAATGAGAAAAATGGTTGATATTGGTATTATTCGGTATGGGGCATATATGCCGAAATATTTGTTAGAACGCAGATTAATTGCTGAAGCTTGGGATTTTCCATCTATTCCTGGTGGAATTTCAGTATCAAATGGTGATGAAGACTCTATTACTTTAGCAGTCGAAGCTGGAATAGATTGTTTGGGAGAACTAAACCCAAGCACAATTGATGGATTATATTTCGCATCTACTACCCCTCCTTACACAGAAAAACAGTGTGCTACGGTGATTGCTAATGCCCTTGATTTAAGAAACGACATAGTGACCATGGATATCACAGATTCAACAAGGGCATCCAGTATTGCGTTAGCTCGAGCGTATGAAACAATAAAAGCTGGGAATGCAAATATGATACTGGTGATTGCTGCGGATGAACAGAAGCCGATGCCTGAATCTATGTATGAATATCAGTATGGAGATGGGGCTGCAGCTTTGCTCATAGGGAATAATGATGTTGTTTTATCTATTTTAGGATATTCTTCGACTGCAGACAATACTATCGGACCTTGGAAACGTGCTTCAGATGACTATGTACGACATTTTGAATCCAAACACGAGGTGCTTTATGGGTACAACCGCAATATGCTTGCAGCTTTTAAAGCCTTATTTAAGAAATTGAAAGTGGATCCAGCTACTGTGCGTAAAGCCGCCCTATATGCAACCGATCCCCGGAAAGCAACGTCCATTGGTAAAAAAATTGGATTTAAATCCAAAGCAGTAGAAGGTGTACCCTTCCTAGAATTTGGGAATACTGGGAATGCTTTTGCCCTTATGACTTTGATGTTAGCCATAAAGCGAGCAAAAACTGACGATTTAGTCGCATTCGGAAATTATGGGGATGGGGCTGATGCATTTTTGCTGAAAGTGCTGGATAAAGCAGCTCTTCTCGGATTACGGAAACTTTCCCATGGGATTGTTGGATATAAGAACACAATGATTCCTTTGAAGAGTTATCCCGCATATCTCGCAAAGAAAAAA
>JAEOTN010000476.1 GCA_016839865.1 Promethearchaeota archaeon
AAGTTCCGCTACAATCTATCTTAACACTTCCCGTAACAAAGGGGATACGGGATTTGAAGAATATTCCCACACCGCAATTTGATACGACCTATCAACAACTTTTAGTCGAGATTGATGAGGAATTTGACAAACTTATTCAAAAGGTAAAGGAGGAAGCCGAAGTTGACAAAAGCCAATAAAAATATCACATTCTATACCGTTCGGGATATTGAAGGATCACTACTCATGTGTGAATCCGTGACAGGAATCGGATTTGGAGAATTAGTCAAGATAATAACTAGTGATGGAGAAGAAAAATCGGGTCAAGTCGTTGATGTAAGTGAAGATATCACTGTCATTCAACTGTTTGACAGAAGCTCTGGAATAAATATCAAATCTACAGGGGTTCGTTTTACAGGTGGGGTGATTAAATTCCCCATTTCTCAAAAAATTCTGGGACGTATTTTTTCAGGAGTTGGAAAACCGATAGATGGGGGACCAGAGATAATTCCTGAAGAATTTCTGGAGGTCCAATCATCCACAATCAACCCAGTTTCACGCATGCCACCAACACGTTTCATTCAAACAGGAATATCAGTCATTGATGGATTGAATAGCTTGATGCTCGGTCAAAAATTACCAATCCTTTCTGGGTCTGGGATGTCGCACAAGAGAATAGCTTCCCAGATTGTAAATCAAGCGAAAATTCCTGACTCGGACGAGCCATTCACGATTGTACTTGCTGCTATGGGGATTACTTCGGATGAACTGGTATTATTTAAAGAGGACTTTTTGAAAATGGGCGCAATTGGGCAGGTAGTAATGTTCATCAATCTGGCTGAGGATCATTCAATTGAGACGTTTCTTACCCCAAGATTTGCATTAACTGCAGCCGAGTATCTTGCATTCCAGCACGACCACCATGTCCTCGTGATTTTAATCGACATGACGAATTATAGTGAATCTTTGCGTGAAATTTCCGCTTCCCGGTTGGAAATTCCGGGGCGACGAGGATATCCTGGTTATCTGTATACGGATTTAGCTATGCTATATGAAAGAGCGGGAGTTATTCGTGGAAAAAAAGGTACTATAACCATGATCCCAATTTTAACGATGCCAGATGATGACATCACACACCCTATCGCCGACCTAACGAATTATATAACGGAAGGGCAGATAATCCTAGATAGACCTTTATTCAAACGCGGGATTTATCCGCCAATCGATCCCTTGTCATGTCTATCTCGAATGATGGATAAAGGGATTGGATTGAATAAGACGCGGGAAGACCACAAACAATTATCAGATCAAATTTATTACTCCTTTGCTGAAGGAAAGGCTGTTCAAAGAACCGCTATGGTTTCGGGAGAAAAAGGATTGACCAACACAGACAAGCTCTATTTAGAATTTATTAAACATTTTGAAAAGGAGTTTATCAGCCAGGGATACTATGAAAACCGCGAAATTGAAAAGACGTTAGACATTGGATGGAATTTGCTTTCCATATTACCAGAAACGGAACTTTATAGGATTGAATCTAGAATATTAAAGAAATATCATCCCAATTATCGGAAATAATGTGAAAAACTATGTCGATCGAACGATTGGATGTAATTCCCAACCGTACGGAATTAATCAAGCTGAAAAATCGGAAAATATTAGCCGAGGGTATCGTAGAAATTTTGGAAAAGGAACTTGACATATTAATTATTTCACTTTTTGAATATAGAGAAAGAGCATTCTTATTGCAATCCAAACTAAATGATGCGTTATTTAAATCATATCGCCAATTTGTTGAAGCGGAAATGTTAATTGGTAGTAAGAAAGTAATGGAAATAGCTCTAACATCCACACCTAGGAAATATAATGTTGCAAAGACGGAAACTACCGGTGTTCTTGGGATTAAATTCCATATAATGGAACTTATTAAGAAAAATGTAAAAAAGCAATTACCTCGGATGAGTTTGATGGATACACCAATGCAATTGGAAGAAGCTGCAACACGGATCTCGAAAGTTATGGATTCTGTTGTAGAACTTGCAAGTCTAACTGAAATGATTAGGGAAATTATTGACTTAATTACGCTGAAAAGAAGGCAAGTAAGTGGAGTTAGATTTACAAAAATACCCCAATTAGATTTAACGATAAAATTCATTGAGAATATTTTAGAAGAAGTTGAACATCAGGATGCCATTCGAATTCGAGTTCTCCAACGAAAACGAAAAGAAAAAGTTGAAAAATCACATGAAACCGGCTAAATACAATACCATTATGCCTAGAATCGCCATAGAAAGTCAAAAATTAATACATATTGATGATATAAGGCTTTTATTCGGTAAAAACTTCAATGAAATCTTAAGTTTCTTAAAAACTACGACATATGGGGAAACTATTCCTGGAGATATTCAAGGATTTGAAAAAGCCTACATTCTTCTCGAAGAACTTTTATACGAAAATTATGCATTATCATTTCATAATCTACTACAATATTCATCCGATTATATTGCTTCCTTTCTTAGGTCCCTATTATATAGATTTGATTCTTATAACCTTAAGACTATGTTACGGATGGTAAATGCAGGAATTCCTTCAGATTTGATTCTGAAAAATCTCATCCCCATAGGTGGACATAGTAAAAAACGGTGTCGAGTAATTCTTTCTGGTGTAAATTCGATGTCGGATTTTATAAATTCTCTTAGCGATCAGGATTTTGGTTTTTTTTTAAGAGATAAACTAAAAGCACACAAAACTTATCCGGAACTATCACTACTTGAAGCATTTATTGAAAAAGAAGCATTCGGGAGGATATTTGAAGAAATTACAAAATTAGATCGTAACGATAAGAAAATTGCATCCAAAATTATCGGAATTGAAATAGATGTGCTGAATGTTAAAATCATCCTAAAATGCAAGGCTGTGGGTATAAACGACGAAAAAATAGAGGATTATTTAATGCCTATGGGTTTATTGGATGATAATCTCCTAAGATCTGCGATAAACCAACCAAACATTGAATCTGCATTCCAAGCAATTTTTAAGGGTATTGAACCTGAACATCAGATCTATAAAAATTTTTACTTGAAACTGATGTTAGAAGCAGACAAGCCCATTTCTCATTTAGAAAGCTTATTGGATAGGATCTCACTTGAGATGAGTCTCTTTGAATTGAAAAAGAACATGCGATATTATAATATTGCATATATTCTTGCATTTTTAAATTTAAAATGGACAGAAATTAAGAATTTACGATGCATCATAAATGCGGCGGTGAGAAATGTTTTCGATCCAACTCACGATCTACTAATTATACCCGAAAACTACAATATAATATAGGGATATTAGATAAGAAAAACATAAATGATGAGATTTTTTTAAAAAACCATCTATCTTCTTTATATGATTATTCATTTTGATGTACGAAATTTCAAACCTACTGATAGTACACCAAAATTTGATATGCGAGGAGAAGATCCTAAAAAAAATCAAATTAGCATCAATTCCAGATATTTTGAATATAATGGGCAACCTTGGTTTCCTGTAATGGGGGAAATGCATTTTTCACGCTGTGAAAGCAAGTATTGGGAAGAGTCTATTTTAAAGTTTAAAGCCTGTGGTTTTGACATCATAGCTACCTACGTTTTTTGGAATCACCATGAAGAAGTTAAAAGCAAATTTGATTGGACAGGTAACAGAAATCTAAGAAAATTCGTTGAACTATGCAAAAAACATGATATATGGGTCCATTTACGCATAGGTCCGTTTTGTCATGGAGAAGTGAGAAATGGTGGAATCCCTGATTGGGCGTATCTTAAATCTTATACTCGACGAAATCATTCAACATGGCTAGAATACACAGAAAAACTATATCAAGAAATTTTTCTACAAATTGACGGATTACAATTCAAAGATGGTGGACCTGTAATTGCTATCCAATTGGAAAACGAATATCATCGTGGACAGAAAGGAGTTCCGTATATCAGAGCACTGAGAGTTATTGCAGATGAAGTAGGATTTGACCTTCCTTATATAACTAGTACAGGATGGGGAAAATCAGCTACTATTCCAAAGTATGATGTATTGCCGTGTTTTGGTTCGTATGTTGCAGCTCCGTGGTCTCACCTACGCCGTAGATTCAAACCAAGTGAAAAATCTCGAGCATTCATGTTTACTGGGTTTAAAGATACTGGTAGTGATATCCAAGTTATCGATATTCCGGAAGATGAAAATGAGAA
>JAEOTN010000477.1 GCA_016839865.1 Promethearchaeota archaeon
ATTGGTGTACATGGGGTGTGCAGAATTACATTTTTGGTCAAGGAGACGAATCATTCAATCTAGCAGAATTAGAAGGTGCACGAGGTGCCCTCCATGCAAGAAATAATCTTACAGAGGAATTGTTACTAGGAGAACATGGATGGCTAACTGAAATTTACGAGGAAGTCAGACAAGATCTTACCGTTATCTTAGATGACGGATGGGATTTACCCCTATTAGAAATTCCAGAATTGGAATTGAAGAAATCAAGTAAATTTCGAGATGGAATCAAGTTTTTGACGAATATGCTAGAAATTAGGAAATATCTCTCGTCTTGTTTTTTACATTCTAATAGGTTTCCATCTGCTCAAGGCACCCCAGAATATAGATTGAAATTTCTAAATGAAAGAGTAAAAGAACTGGGATGGAAAGGAATCGGTTTATGGATTGCTGCTCAAGAAGCAACAAAATTCAAAAACAAATTTGATAGAAAACGTATTAAATATTGGAATGAACGTGGTGAGTGGGGAAAATATGCGGACATTCGCTATTGGAAAATTGATTGGGGAATCAAAATGCATAATTTTGCCTTTAGAGAATTACTTACCAAAATAGGTAAGGATCACAATGTAATTGTAGAACATGCTCATCCGAGAGGTCCATTTAACGATAAGTTCGGAACTGGACTTACTACAGAGAAGTACATCAGAAATGCATTGAGGCTCTTGGAATGGTCAGACGTCTATCGAACGTATGATGTCTCCCCCTATTTATCTGTACCGACAACATTAGATAGAGTTGCCCGAATACTCATAAATTCAACGACAAAGGGCTCAGGTCGTCAATTGTTGAATTGTGAAGAGGAATTATATGTTGGAGCGGTTTTAGGATGTGCTATAGGAGTTATGCGTCATCCGTATATAGGATTGAGGACGAGAAATGGGAAGGAACTGGATTTTGGAATGCAAGGTCCTCGAAATTATAAGCAACGAATTGATGAAGTGATTCGCGCACTTCGATGGCATAGAATTGCACCACCTTTTGCAACATCTTCAAATATCACTCAAATTAGTGACGAAGTCTTATATGATTCATGGGATTTTGAATCAGGGGATTTCTGGGATAAAAGTGTATTAGGAAAATCAGTCAAACAAGGAGCTCCCACAATAGTTGCTCGAGGGATTGAATTACCTGACGTCAAGATAAAAGGGATAAAACCGTATGTTATAACATGTCGGAATCCAAATGGGGCTGTTTCCGTTGCTACTCTGGGAAGAATACTTAAAAACAAGGAGTTTTACACTCCTCGAGCAGATATTACGTTACACTTGAAAGAAAATGATGAGATTTTTGGGATATTCGGATGTTTTAATACACTTGTACTAAAATTTGAAGCTCCAAGATTGATTACTGAAATCTGGGCTCAAGATCTAAAAGGAGATGATGCTAAAGATATTTTAAATAGAGTTGAGCAACAGGAAACATCGATAGAGTTATCTGGAGAACTTTTGGAGGAAATTGGTTTAAAAAATGCTTCTGCTGAAGATGTATCTGATCCTGGATTAGTGATAAAAATTAAATAATTACTGTAAGATGTAAGACTGACCCAATTTCGCTTGGAAACTAATTTTATCGTTTTTCAATTCAACAAGAGGTATATCTATACTCTCAGAGGTTACAGACGTAATTTGTGCTCGAGAATTATTACGAACCCTCATTTCTCCATTGAAGGGTATATACAGTTTTGCTTGAGTTAAGTTTCCATTATCCCAATCAATATCCACAGTCACATTTCCCCTTGATTTAATACCATGAATATGTCCAGATTTCCATTCAGAGGGCATAGCGGGGAGAAATTCTATATATCCTTCATGAGTTTGAAGTAGGCATTCCGCAATACCGGCAGTCGCACCAAAATTACCATCTATTTGGAATGGTGGATGAGCATCAAAAAGATTTGGATAGGTACTGTTCTTAATTATAGTTGCAATGGATTTAAATGTCCCAAGAGCATCTTTTAAACGAGCAAATAAATTGATTTTCCAACCACAACTCCAACCTGTACCACCACCGCCAAATTCAACACGTTTTCGTATACTTTCAGCGGCTGCAATTGCCAATTTCGGTGTTTTTTCTAATGAAATGTGAGATCCAGGATGTAATCCAATAAGGTGGGACATATGACGATGACCAGGTTCAGAGTCTTCAAAATCTTCAGCCCATTCCTGTAGATTCCCACTTTTACTAATATGGTAAGGATACAATTTTTCAAGAATCTTTTTCCATTTGATGACTTCTTCATTATCAATTCCTAACTCATTTGCTGCATCAATACAATTCAGTAAATGTTGACGAATTATAGCCATATCTGAAGTGCTCGCCCAGTGAACAGCACATCGACCTACCCCATTTGGCAATAAGTAATAATTCTCGGGGGAAGTGCTAGGACATGTGACTAAATATCCATTTTTATGAGGAATTAACCACTCTTCAAAAAACTCAGCTCCACCTTTCAAAATTGGATAGATTTCTTTTAGATACTTTTGATCTTGCGTAAAAAGGTAGTGATCCCACAAATTCATAGACAGCCAACCATGACCCATTGGCCAATATGCCCAACTAGCTGCTCCAAATGAAGGTTCTGTCATCCTCCAAATGTTGGAATTGTGATGCATTACCCACCCCTTTGCTCCATAATTAACTTGAGCTGTTTTTTTCCCCTTCACAGAAGCTTCCGTCATCATGCGTTGAAAAGGTTCGAAACATTCTGAAAGATTACACACCTCTACAGGCCAGTAATTCATCTCAGTATTGATGTTTGTAGTATAATTTGAGCCCCAAGGGGGTCGAATTTTATTATTCCAGATACCTTGTAAATTTATTGGCTGAGATCCAGGTCGAGAACTGGATATCATTAAATACCGCCCAAATTGAAAATAAAGAGCGATAATATCTAAGTCATCAAAATTTTCATGAGCTTGATGAAATCCAGCAATTTCTCGGTGACTGTTTTTGTAAATCTTTTTTCTGGTTGCTTGAATCCAGTCAGCTAGAATAGGATGTTTCCCTTTGAAATTCTGTAAGCGTGTTAATCGTTGTTTCGTTTGGAGAAGTGAAAATTCACTTTTTCCTAATGAAAAATGAACTCTACTGAATAACGGTTGATAATCCTCTAAATGATCTTTCAATAATTCAATATATGTTTTTGATTTCACTGTGTTCCAAGTATTGATACAAGCTTGAACCTCATCTTTTCCTTCCTTATATGGATCTTTATCGAATCCATTGAAACTCGTTGCAGCAACCATTACTAATTCACAAGTGGTTGCTTCTGTGATGATTATTTTATTATTCTTTGCTTGGATGATTCCATCGCAATCTTTTATGATAATTTTTGAATGAAATCGCATCCCTTTTTCGGGTTCATATTCAACTTTTCCTGTAGCCATATATGAGTTTACATAACTTGGAGCTCTACCAGAAACTGCAATAGACCAATTACTCCCTAGTTTCTCAACACTGGTTTGATGAATTATTGCACTCTTGTAATCGAGCTTGAATTTTAGTTTTTTAGGTTGAGAAGATGTAAAACGGATAGAAATTATGCGGTCAGGATACGAGGAAAACATTTCTCTGGTATAGGTGGACCCTG
>JAEOTN010000478.1 GCA_016839865.1 Promethearchaeota archaeon
GTTTTTCTGAGTTCCAGAATCTTCTTGCCAATTGCATTGAGAATTTTCTGATGCTGATCAGGGATTGGATTTTTTCTCGTGTATGCCATAGCGAATTCTTCGATAAGGATATTTAGGATCGAATTTCGGGAATTTTAGTCATATGTAATAATTTTTGCCACATAATTGTAACATTTGTATAATTATTACCATATAATATTAACCACATAATTATATCACAATTTTATTTATCTAATATGAAAAAAGATTTAATAATACTCCAGAAGTCTATCAATGTTGATCATAGTAGAATGATGAATTGCCTGATCCTGATTTTTGTGGAGAATGGATTTGTAAGGGGATCAAATATAGTTCAGTTGCCCCCATGGTTTCAATTCTGGTCGAAAGAATATCGCTACAATCAGTTGTGTCTTAATTAATCACAGTCAATATAACACCCTTGTTGAAAACCAATTGGAAGTACAAAGTTTTTCACAACGAATGCGATTACTGCATCAACTATAGGGTACACTTCATCTTGATACAGTTTTGAGTTTGTAATATACAAGTATACGATAACAAATGAATCAGAAAAAGATACACCCTAAAAATGATACAATGAATACAGTAATTTACAGTCGAGTTAGCAGCCCGGGACAAGATAACGAAAGACAGATAGTAAACCTGAAATCTATAGCCCAAGCGAAGAATTGGAGAGTAAAGAGAGTATTCGAAGAAAAGATATCAGGTACAATCAATTCTAATGCACGGCCAGTATTCAATTCCATGATGCAATATTTGGAAGAAAACCAAGTGGATCTAATACTGGTAAGTGAAGTTTCCAGGCTTGGAAGAAGGGTAGTTGATGTTCTGAACCGTGTTGAGAGTTTACACGAAAAAGCAATAGGACTCTACATTCAACAGTTTGATATAATTACATTTAAGGAAGGCAAGGAAGATACTGTTGCCAAGATGTTACTTCAGATGCTATCCATCGGTTCGGAAATGGAAAATCGGATGCGCCGGGACCGTCAAATTGAGGGAATTCGCCTTGCCCAGCTACAGCAAAAATATACAGGACGAAAACGGGGAGCAAAATCAAATCCTACAGAACTTCTAATTAAATATAAGGACATTGTTGAATTATTGGATAACAGTAATTTATCGCTGCGTAGAATTGCTGGGATTACAAAACATAGCATTAATACAGTTAGAAAGATTGCCAACCTAAAGAAACTTTAAGACTCACAGTCCATACAAATTGGTTTCATTTTGTAATTTGATGGGTATTACCCAATGAAACTAAGCTAAATATTATGGACAAACAAACTCTAACAAGGCAACAACTCTACAATCTTGTTTGGGCCGAACCAATTTA
Organism: Promethearchaeota archaeon; assembly: GCA_016839865.1. The sequence goes on from JAEOTN010000478.1 coordinate 1,358, forward strand.
TCAGTTAGCAAAAAAGTATCAAATTAGTGATACAGGACTCAGAAAAAGATGTCTGAAGTATAATATCCCTGTTCCTCCAGTTGGATACTGGTCAAAGGTACAATATGGTAAAAAGGTGAGGAAGATTCCTCTTCCAAAGTATGTAGGCGAAGTGGAGATAATTCTTTACCCTAAAGGCAGGGAAGGAGAAGATCCTGAAGCATCCATTGCTAGTCGTGTTGCTCAAAGAAAGCTTGAGATAGAGCAAGATCCCAATGTGAACCTGGAAGTACCTGAAAATTTATCCAATGTACATCCACTGATTTCTTCCACTCGGAAAAAACGCAGACACAAAGGCTGGGATGATTGGGAAGTTCGGGATGAAGAATATAGAAGTCTGAAAAGCCTCTCAATAAGTGTGACTTCTGATCAAATGAATAGGGCATATCGTTTAATGGATACTCTATTGAAAATATTGGAAAGTCGTGGTCATAAAGCAGAATTGAAATATGGTAATACCGTTTTAAAAATAAATGAAATTGACTTTGAAATTCGGCTTCGTGAGCGAGAAAAGGTGGTAAAACCACATGAGAAGTATCAAACTAGGGAATTAGAACCTACCGGAGATTTTATTCTTATGCTAAAATGGTATCATAAAGAATGGAGAGATGGAAAGGATCCCTTGGAAAAACAACTATCTAAAATTGTTGCGTGGATGGAAATAAAGGCATATGATGAGTACTTGGAAAATCAACGAAGCAAGGTGAGGTCTTGGATTCGGGAAATGAAGGATTGGTTAGAAAATGAAAAAGTGCTTAGAATCAAAGCTGAAATAACCCGATATCAAAACCTGCTTGAAGAAGCACAACGCTGGCATACGGCAAGGATCATTAGAGAATATGTAACACATATTGAACAACACGGTATCTTAAATCATGAAGAGAACTGGCCAAAGTGGGCAAATGAAAAGGCTGATTGGCTTGATCCTACTGTTGGTAAGAAAGATAATCTACTTGGGATCTACAACTTGAAATATATTAAACAGTTTTTGGAACGGAAAACAAATTATGGGTACCAGGATTATTACCCAGATAAAGAAGATAATTACTTTCGGAGGAAGTGGTATTTATAACTGTTTGCATTTTATTCCACAGATTCTTAATTGCTATCTGCAAGAATGAAACTGATGTGTTTAGGAATTTGTTAAGCATATTTATCTACTACATCCGATATCCTTTCTTCGAAAAAGTTCATGCCAAATTGATTCGTCTTGAAATATATCTGGAATATACATGACACATCACGATTACGCTTAGTGTTATATATAACATGGCTAGGGATCCACCGCTAAGTCCCTCTAAGGGATCCTCCCCGGTATGGCCCGTGGGTACTACATCTATCTTTTATTGAGAGAAAATATGGTTTTACTCTAAATACTTTATTTTTTTTCTGGAAATGAAAATTGAGACTGCTTTAAATGGCGGCAAAAAAATCCTGGTAAAAAAACTTTCAAAAAATAGATTTGGGAATGCTATAAAGCGATTCATTACTTGGCCAGGGTGAAAATGGTTGGAAGGTCAGCTATAGACCATAAATGGTAGTCTCCTTCATATTTTAAGTTCCAAGAGACAGTAAAAATTCTATATGAAACCAAATCCTGTAAAGTCAGGTACACAAAATTATCATTAGTCCTTACTTTGATTAATCGTACTGCTTTATTGTATCTGCCCTCAGAATAAAGATATGGCATCCCAAGGATGAGCTTTTTATTCAACGTTAAAATAAATGACCTATCAAGTATAAAAGCGTCTTGGTTTATTAAATCACATTTCCCATTAATATCAAATTGGTTCTTATCATATTTAGAACTGTATTGTAGTTTCATCATGTCGAATACATTATTTAATAGGGCGATTTGCTAAAACAAGTACAGTGCTGGCCACCGGTTGTTAACACTCCCATATGGAGGGAAAACTGAGGTTGTAGGTGCAACGGTGATCTGTTTCCGAGCAAAATTCAATCCCTAATAATAAATACTTAGAAATTATTTTTTAAAATAGAATTTCGGAATTGCGACAATTACTGTTCTCATGCCTTGGGGCAGCCATACTCTTTGATAAGTTTTGGCATGTGTGTTGGTTTTTGAGTGACTTGGCAATGTGCTTGCAAAAAGTTTTGGGATTCATTACTCATTGTTTTTTGGATTTAATAATCCGATAGCTAAGATTAAAAATGAAACTCCAATGCTAATAGTAGGTGATAAAAATATCAAATTCCCATTTCCAATAATTTTACCAAATATTGCACTTCCCCAACCAGAAATAAAACCTAAAATCACAGCTACCATAACATAAATGGATAACTGATTCAATCTTTTTCTTTTGTTATACAGAGCAATCAAGATAGGTGGAAACAATGCTAATGCTCCTCCGTAAATTGCAAAAACCAAATCTGCAATTGAAAATCCAAAATATTTTAAACCTTCTACGAGGAAGATCGCAACCAATGCAGAAGCAACCAAAATCAATCTTGACTTCATAAACTCACTTTTGGATTGAAGCCTTTCTGAAAATGTTGATTTTTTGAATTTTGCCAAAATATCTTCAGAAATGGTATGTGTTACTACTATTAAGTTGGTTGAAGCAGTTGAGAGCATTGCACCAAAAAGACCTAATACGACAAAGAA
>JAEOTN010000479.1 GCA_016839865.1 Promethearchaeota archaeon
GATTCAACTAGCATCAAATGAGCATAGAAAAGGTGTGGGGAAATGTATCACTGACGGGCTTTCTCAAAAATTTAAAGATTCTATTATAATTTCATTTGTTGCGTTTAAGCCCCATTATAACAAAGTATCAGAAGACTTTCATGAAAAAGTTCAATTCCGCAGAGTTGGTCTGTTCAAAATGAAATCAAAATTCGGAATTGAAGGATATCAACGAATTTGTTATGTAAAATAAACTGAAGAGTTTTTTTTTATTCAAGGTTTTTTTTTATTCTCTCCTTCAAAAGATGATAGGATTCAGAATAATAATACTCTAATGTCTTCTTTTGTCCCTCTTCAAACGAAACGGGGGGATCATAACCGATTTCGGTTTTTATTTTGGTATCGATAAACGCTAAATCTCGACGAGGTACATTGATACGATAAAATGTAAGTATTGGTGCCCGTTTACTCTTGAACAATCTAAACACCCCTTCCATAATTCCTACAACCAATGCAATGAGAAAATAAGGTATACTGATCTTTGGTGGCTTTACGTTAGCAATTCTAGCCCATTTATTTACCCATTCTTTCCACGTCATATTTCCGTCAAGAATATTATAAGCTCCATCAATATTTTCTGCTAAAATCAACTGCTTTATTCCATAGCAAAGGTTCTTCACATATACATAAGAAACAAGGCTTTTCCCACCGTTGATAAATCCAAATTTCCGTGTGAGGATTGCTTCTAGTGCAAGAATGTAAGAATTTTTATCATAAGGTCCGAAAATAACATATCCGGGTCGGACCGAAGCTGATTGGTGATCTGGTGAACTTTTAGCCCATTCGAAAACTAAATCTTCTGCTTCTCGTTTGGATTCCCCATACGCAAAATTCTTTACATCTCGGGGAGCACTCTCATCATCGAAATGATGCCCTGAAAGACTATGAACAGTTAAAGAACTTAAGAAAACAAACCGTTTGATATGGTATTTGGATGCAGCGTCTAAAAATAAGCGAGTGCCTTCGACATTAAATCTAAAGAAATCATCTCTATTACCCCAGTCAGATACTTTTCCTGCAAGATGCACGATAACTTCCATATCGCGAACCACCCTATCGATAGAGGCAGGATCTTTGATATTTGCTTCAACGATTTGGAATCTTTTTTCTTTTTTCCCTTGAACGTCTAAATACTCTAAATCATGAAGAAAATTAACGGGTGCTCCAGGTCTTACCATTGCGTAGACGTCGAGATTCGGATCATCAGCAAGATAATCGGTTAAATTTGTCCCAATGAATCCGTTCGCTCCCGTAATGAGAATTTTTATTTTTGGATTGTGTGCCATTGATTTTCCCTCTATTTACAGTATACCTACAAAACGTAAACCACAAAATATGTCAATTGAAATTCCCGCTGTGATATGTATTAGGAATACATAAACCCAGGAATTAGTTTTTTCTGCTAGAATCCCAAAAGCAATGCCAACTATGGCAGCTGCGATTATTTCAGTCCAAGGTTTTGTTAAGTGTAATAACGTTGTGAGTGTTGTAACGTATAGAATACTTTGCCATTTCTTCCAATGTTTACTTAATCCTAACTGTAAAATCCCACGAAAGAAAAACTCGTAGGGAATGTAATACATCGCAATATAAAGTAATTCATAGCCCACAAATATTGGCCATGAGACTAATACATCTTTCGTTAAAGGGTAGGTGTTGATAAGATTTTGATCTTGGGATCCAAAATACATCAATGGGATGGCTATGAGAAACACAACCACAGCGATTAATCCCCATTTTCGATTTCCGAAGGTTGTCCCGTAGTCGGAAAGTGGTTGTTTTCTATACATTTTCACGTAGAGTAGAGGTATAATCAAAAGTGATAGCAAAGTGCCTACAAATCCAACGATTACATTGACCCAGCTCCTTGTATAAATCCCCATAGATGAAGCATCGCTGAAGAGATACAAGAAAAAACCAATAAAGTCCATCCCACTAATTGCAAAAAGGGTTCCCGAAATCCCACTAAGAATCAATAGAGATTTAGGAGTTATAGAATTGGATGAGAAATCAGAGTCGTTCAAGGTAATTTAAATCATCTCC
>JAEOTN010000480.1 GCA_016839865.1 Promethearchaeota archaeon
ACTACTTTGGCTACTTCAGCAGTCATAGCAGTAGTTTGGATAATTTCACTCTTTAAAACCTGTTCATATAACTTTACAGCTTTTTGTGCACTTTTTTCCCCAACCCCTCCAACAATTCGTGCATAATTCAGAATATTATAAATTAAACGACCGACCATTACGCGTTCGTATGCGAAAGCGAGGAAAAAGTCTTCTCCACATTTCATCCCTGAATTTTCCTCCAATATTGGCTTTACAATGTAATCAGTTGTACCTGGTGCAACAGTTGATTCGATAATGACCGTTGAACCTTTAGAAAGATACTTCCCTACTTCTCCACTTACTTCTCTTAAGGACACATATTGGGGTTCATTGTTTTCATCTGTTGGTGTTTGCACATCAATAAGAATATAATCCATCTCACGAACAAGTGAGATATCATCGGTAACTGTGAAAGTCTTTTTTTGTAGTACAACCCGCTCAATCAATTCCGGCAGATCAGGTTCATTTTTAATGGGACATTTTCCTTCATTAAGATACTCTATTTTCCAACCTGATCGTTTTGACCGACGTTGGATACCTATAACTTGGAAAAAGCCTGTATCGGCTAATAGTGCAGCGATGGGGATTCCCACATATCCCATTCCTAATACAGCTACCTTCATTACCATCTTGATTCCAAAACTGGACATTTGTATGATATTAATTAAAGCTCCGAGAGTGTGAAGACATCAATATTCTCTAGGATTTGTACGGATTTACGTAATAATCCCACAAAATTTCAGAAGGATTTCAATCGTTTCCCCTACTTGCAGGCCTACTATAATCATTCTATCGTAGAAGATTCTTTAATAAATATAATCAAAAGCTCGTATAAGATTAGGCTCCATGAGCATGGTATTCGTAGAAATTATTCAATCCTTCGTCATTGCATTAATAGCGGTTATCTTAATGGAGCTGGGGGATAAAACACAATTAGCTGCATTCACATTGGGATTGAAGTTTCGTGCCCCTAAAAAAGTATTTTTTGGAGTGCTAGCGGGGTTATTCGCAGTCACCTTACTTTCTGTATCTTTGGGGATGGTTTTAAAACATTCATTAGATATAGAGTTATTGAAACCTCTAATTGTCGGATTATTCATATTAGGGGGAATTTTCTTTCTAATAAGTGAACTTAGAGAAGAGAAAGATGATGAACTGCGAATTTGTCCAGTCTCCCTCGATTTATGCGAGAATCCCAGAGAAAATTGCTCACAAATGGACACATGCGATCTTTATTTGGATAGCACGGTTAGGAAAGGTGCTTTTTTAAAAAGTAGCTCATTTATGTTCTTTGCAGAGCTTGGTGATAAAACTATGATCATGTCTCTAGGTCTTGCCACCACTTATAATCCAATTGGAGTTTTTTTTGGAGCATTACTTGCTTTAGGATTGGTAAATGGCGTGGGAGTATTTGCAGGAGATCGAATAGCCACACGTATTCCACGACGGAATTTAGCTCTCATAAGTGGAGCTCTTTTTATCCTTGTAGGAATAGTTATTGCATTATTTTGATTTAATAAAAACGGAATTATTTAAGGTGATATGGTTCCAATGACGAATACAGAAGAATTCCTGTCTGAGAAACTCAAATACGAGAAAAAATCTATAGGTATACATGTTGATGAAGTTCGTATGCCAAGTGGGAGGATCGAAGAGAGGTTATGGATCAATTTTCCCCCAGTATGTGTTATTGTACCATTTGTAAATGAAAGAGAAGTATTATTAGTTCAACAATATCGTCATGCCATTAAAGAGATTACGTATGAATTTCCTGCTGGGAAGAAAAACCTTGAAGAATCTATCGAGATTACTGCCCTTCGTGAATTAGAAGAAGAAACTGGCTACACAGGAAACATTAAACATGTCTATAATTTCCGACCATCACCTCATTATTCAGATGAGGTACTTTCAATATATATTGCTATTGATTTGAAACTCCTGAACCAATCAATTGACACGGATGAGATCCAAAATATCAAAAAAATTTCCCTATCTGAAGTATTTCAAATGATTGAGAATGGAGAGATTATCGATGGTAAAACAATAACAAGTTTGCTCTATTTGAAACATAAAAATCTAATCACTGAGAATGGACTGAAAAGGTGAGTTGGGCTAATGTGGATATTTTTCTTGAATTTTAGGCCAAATTTCCTTTTCTGCTCGCTGGATGTCTTTAGCTAAGTCAATATCAATCCAATAATCATTATTAATAATCTTTGTGAAGATTTTGTGTCCTTTAACCACTAAACGGTTGATTATTGATGGAAATTGCATGTCTAAGAATCCCTCCTCACGAGAAAGTTCTTGAATTGTTTCATGAAGGATTCTGGCTCCATCTTGACTAAATCGGGCGATTCCAGCAAATTCATATACTGATAAAGAATCGGTGGGAATATCTTTCCCAATTTCTAGAACCAATTTATTTTCAACTATTACCCGTTCTGCTTCAGAATCTAAATCAGTAGGAGAAATTGCTAAGGAAAAGTCATTCTCATCATCCAACAACGAATGAATTATTTCAGGATCAAAAAGAATGTCTGCATACAGAATAAAGAGTGGGGAGTCCATCTCTGTTCCTGCAAATGAAAGACTGGCTAAAATACTCGAAACATTATAAAAGGGGTTAAATATGCATCGCACATCTTCACTAAAAGCTTCCTGAATCTTATGGTCTTGAAATCCCGTAACCACTATGATATCATGAATCCCATATTGTTTAAGAGAATTAATTATACGTTGAAGTATGGGCTGTCCCCCAATTGGAACTAAAGGTTTTGGTAGATCCTGAGAATATGGATACAGCCTAATAGATTTTCCTGCAGCTAAAATAATAGCCTTCACTCCACTCGTTTGATAGCCTGGGTTAGCTTTCAAAAAATTAGTAATGAAGGTGGAATCTTCTGCTTCTTCCTTCGTTAACCGTTTAATAATTTCTTGTTGTACAGAATCCCTTATTCGGTAACTTCTTACTAAATAATAATATGTTTTCGATCCAGAGACAACTTTCTTGATAAAAACCACTTTCTCACACCATGTTTCCTACAGATCTGTGTGAAATATCAACAATATTTTAATATATTGCCTACAAACAGAAGGAAAAACGGAGATATTTTCCATTCAGGAAAATAAAAAGAACAAGAAGGCATTATATGAAGTCAATAATTCTAGCTGCGGGACCAAGTTCTCGTTTACGACCCTTGACTCTTGAAACACCTAAAACGCTGTTGGAAATTGAGGGAAAAACCATACTTGAGCGAATTATGGATGCTCAAAGAGCTTGCGGAATTGAAGAGTTCGCAATTGTACGAGGTTATAAAAAAGAGCAGTTTAATGATCCTAATGTCACCTATTTTGATAATGATAGATGTTGGGAGACAAATATTCTCTATTCGCTAATGTTAGCAGAAGAGTTTATGGATGACGGGTTTATTGTATCCTATTGTGACATTCTTTACACGAGTGATGTGGTACAAAAACTTCTAGACTCTCCTCATGATATATCGATTATTGTCGATACTGCTTGGCAAGAACGCTATGAAGGCAGAACAGACCATCCAACTGATGAAGCAGAACTAGCTGTGGTAGAGAACGGTGTTGTAAAACACCTATCCAAGTTCTTTAACCCTGAAATGGCGTATGGAGAGTCGATTGGATTGAAAAAATTCACGAAGAAAGGTGCAGAGATTCTCCGAAGGAATTATCATCGAATGATGGAGAATAAGTGGACAAAGTATACGGGAAGATTTCATGATGCAACCGAGGTAGAATTTGCATATCTTACTGATATGATTCTTGAATTAATCTTGAGAGGGTATCCTGTCCATTCAGTAGATATTCAGAATCAGTGGGTGGAAATGGATACGGTCCAAGATTTCGAGTATGCGAAAGAGATGATCAAAAAAGGACTTTTGTAATAAATCAGTAAAAGAAGTGAAGTAAAATGAGTGTAGAAAAGAACACTGACACAGAACGAATGTGGAAGCAATGGAGGTTACAGATATTTGTAACGGTCTGGGTAACGTACTTAACATATTATATCGGCCGTGTAAACTTCAGTATTGCTAAAAGCTTTATAGAAGATGATCCAGATATTCTGGTAGATACAGGAGCGCTAGGTGCAATGGGCTTCTTCTTCTTTATAATGTATGCAGGGGGACAATTTGTCAATGGGAATTTAGGTGATAAATTTGGTGCGAGAAAGCTCGTATCCTTCGGATTAATTGTATCAGCAGTTATCAATATACTTTTTGGGGCTTCGGGTGGACTTATATGGATGATGGCGGTATTATGGGGAATGAATGGATTTTTTCAAGCCATGGGATGGGCCCCTTCTGTAAAAACAGTGGCTAATTGGTACCCACCCGAAGATAGGGGAAAATGGTCAAGTCGTCTGGGAACCTCTTATCAAGTAGGTGGTGCAGTTTCATGGATCTTAGCGACCTTCATAATTGTCACACTAGGACTAGATTGGCAGTATGCATTTTATGTGGCTGGTGTAATCATGCTGGCCTCGGGAGTTCATATGTACTTACGAGTTCGAAACGCCCCAGAGGAAGTAGGACTTCCCACTCTTGAAGAAGAGTCCACAGGAAAATCTGAAGTAACCAATGTTAGAGAAGATACTCATTTGGGTTTTGAATATACTTTTCGTTCAATTATCTCAAACAAAACTGTTTGGTTTGCTTCTATTGGATTATTTTGCTTAAATATTGTCAGATATGGAATTACAGAATGGCTTCCATATATAATTGCTCAAGAAGTTCAAGATAATAATTTCTTCCCATTGTGGAAGACTCTTGCCTTTCCACTCGGAGGAATTGTTGGTGCCCTAGTTTGCGCTTGGTTTTCTGACAAATATTTGAAAGGAAGAAGAATGCCAGTCGTAAGTGTACTATTTGGAGCATTAGGAATATCCTTACTAGTATATATTCTAATACCTCCATTAGATTGGATATTCGGAGCTCCAATGCTTGTGTTAATTGGTTTTCTAGTTTTTGGTCCTCATGTATTGCTTGTGTCGACCATTCCAATGGAATTTGGCACTAGAAAAGCCGCTTCAACGGCAACTGGATTTATTGACGGTTGGGGTTATGTAGGGGCTGCCTTTACTGCATATGGGTCCGCAGTATTTCTTGATTTATTCGGCTCAGAAGGTGCAATTGCTTCATGGGCAGTTACTATAATCCTTGGTGGATTAATATTACTGTTAGCTTGGAACACCAAACCCGAGAAGAAGGAGTATCTCTAAACAAGATATTTCTTTTACTTTTCTTTTTTCTTTTTTTCTCAAGTAAAGACATACCTATTGTGGGAATAATCCCACATAAGCTCAGATCACTCTAACAAAAGGAATGACTCTCTTTTGGCAATATTTCATACTTTTTGTTGAATAGAACTGAACATTTATTTTTTACTTAGCAAACATATATTTATTTAAACTAGGTTTATCCGCCAACATACCAAGAGGAATAAACTGAATCAAGAGGAAGGTTTCAAATATTAGCACAAAAATAGCTGTTTTCGGGATGGGCTACGTAGGAATACCATGCGCAGCACTACTTGCTGAAGTACCCGAGTTTTATGTGATAGGAATTCAAAGACGTTCCAAACGTTCAGGGTG
>JAEOTN010000481.1 GCA_016839865.1 Promethearchaeota archaeon
AAAATCTTCCCGTTGCTCAACTGCCTATCTTCATAATTGGCCTACTGACAAATGAAAGTGTGGTTGGGATTGAAGAGGGACAACTCTATGCAGAGAAATATGGTGGGATTTTCTTTCATTGCGGGGTCAATGATAGTGCTAAATTGCATAGGATTATGATTGAACTAATAACTCAGATATTTAGATGTCCTCTATAAAATCAAGAACAAGGGGTAAAGGATGGGATGAAGTGCAAGAAGTTTTATCACAAGAGTATTTTCCGTGAGGAGTTAGAAACGATTTTACTGTGAGTAAATATTTAACAAGTCATTCAAAGCCTTAGAATATAGATATTTTCGAGGATAAACAATTTTTACCTGCTGAAAATACTCTCGAAACATCCTAGGAATGAGGTGAAAAACTCATGTCAAACTACAAACCAATGTGGGGTGCATCATTATATGAGAAAATACATCCTACTGAAAGTATAATCATGGCCTGCAATACTAGAATAGGTAAAGGAATAATTGAAGGGATATTAAGGGCCGCAAAAGATACACGTTCTCCAGTAGTATTTGAACTTGCTAAATCCGAATCAGATCTTAAAGGAGGTTATACAGGATTAACACCTAAGATTTATGGAGATCTTGTTCGATCTATTGCTGAAAAAGTGGAGTATGCTCATTATATTATCCACGGTGATCATATAAAAATCGGTAAATTGACCGATATTCCTGATGTGAAGAAATTAGTATCTGCACAGATTTCTGCTGGCTATACCTCCTTTGCTATTGATGCAAGTTTCTTGTATGATGTCTCTGGAAGTAATGATAGGGAACATTTAGAAAAAAACATCAATGCAACAACAGAATTAGCCCATTTCATTCAAGATGAACTTGGACACAAGAAATTTGGCTTAGAAGTGGAAGTAGGAGAAATTGGTAAAAAAGATCCCAAAACCGGCCTTGTAAAAACCACTGTAAGTGAAGCGCAGACATTTATTGAAGCACTAAACGAGAATGATGTCCAACCTCATTTTTTAGCAATTGCTAATGGATCTGTGCATGGATTTCAATATGATGAATCTGGAAATCCTTTACCACAGGTGGGAATTGACATTGCATTAACCGAAAAAATTGGAAAGGCTATTAAGCCAATGGGTGTCAAAATCGCTCAACATGGAATAACTGGAACACCATTGGAGATAATTGCATCAAAATTTCCTAAGAATGTACTCGGTAAAGGAAATGTAGGGACAAATTGGATGACTATTGCGTGGGATGTTCTTAAAATATTCGAGCCGGACCTTTTCCAAACAATATTCGACTGGACTCTTAGTAATTATGCAAAAGATAGTGTTCCAGTAAACGAAACTTTTCTTACCTATAGTAAGATGGCAATCATTCAGCATTATGATGCAATTTATTCCGTTAGTCAGGACACTGAGCATGCTCTTGTTACGTCAGCGTATGCAAGCGCTCTTCTATTTCTAAAAGCATTCGCTAGTTATAATAAAATTTGAAAATATGTAATATTATCCAATAATCCAACCTTCAAAAAGTGCTATGGATGTTAATACCAAAAAAAAGTGGCTAACTGAATGGATCTCCAGAATTTAAATCTCAATCTATATTTAATAAGGCACGCGGCCCCTTTGAACAAAGCAGGATACTGGACATCAGCTCAATCACCCCTAGATGAAAAAGGCAAACTTCAAGCAGATCTTCTTGGTTCAAAATTAAAAAATGTGAAATTCAATAAGATTATTACAAGCCCTTTTATACGAACCAAACAAACTGCTGAGATCTTACTAAATCATCTGGAATATTATGTATCTCCCAAGGTAGAACCTTGGTTAGGGGAGATAGATCTTGGAGATTATGCTGGAAAATCAAAAGGGATAATTAAAAGCAATTTAAAGGGTAGTTCTATTTTACAAATCGAGAAAGCAGTTGCTTTTGAACCTCTCGTAGCACGAATCTTGTCTGAAACAAACAAATTTGATTTTCCCGGAGGAGAGAGTCTTCACCAATTTTGGAATCGCGTCAAAACAGGATTTTTTACACTTCTTGATGAATACCGTAATAATAAAGAATTTACACTTGGCTTGGTAGGCCATGGGGGATCCTTTACCGTTATACAGGCTCTTTTAATGAATAAATCGTTTGAAGATTCATTTCATTCAACTTCTGCAATCGAAATGGGTAAGTTTGCCCTTCTCAGAATCTTTAATAATCGAATTATCTATCTAAGACTTAATTAACTCAAAAAAGAAGTAGATACGAAAAAGAAATGGACCAGAATACAAATCGGGAAAAATCAACTTTTGTAATTTTCAGTTTTTTTGAGTGTGTGCGGTTATCCAAACCATATCCTCGGAAATATAACGATTGAGCTAAATATTCTGAACGATATAAGATGGATGCGATGATTATTGCTAAAGTTTTTGGTAACCACAAAAGCACCTTCCGCATACCACCAATTTCTCCTCTTAAAGTAAGTGTATCAATTGTCTCTTGAACATCTTTGATAACTCTAGGTACAAATGAGAGAGAAAGGGAGGGAATTAACGCCCATCTGGGTGGAATTCTAATAGATTCTAAGAAATGGGTCATATCTGAAGGATTTGTATAGGCCACAAAGAGAGAAAATCCTAGTGCACCACAAATTATTCGAAATAAGACGGGAACAGCTGATTCTAAACCTG
>JAEOTN010000482.1 GCA_016839865.1 Promethearchaeota archaeon
CCTACAATGTTCAAAATGCCCCTCGAAACCAGTCTTGAAGTCTGTCACTCTAAGGATGTGGGACTAGCTCTCTCAAATGCAGCAGGATCTGAAGATATATGGGGTGCAACTTACCACATCGCGGGTGGAGAGAAATGTAGAATTACCTTTAAGGAATACTTAGACGATATGACCGAAATTTTTGGCCTGGGTAGAGAATTACTCCCAGCTGAAGCGTTCAGTCAGTCGGGATATCATTGCGGATATTTAGAAACAAGTGATGGTCAAGATAAGCTCCACTATCAACGATATTCATTACGAGATATCTATGAAATCATGAAGAAACGATTTCGTGGATTGAAATGGGTAACTTGGATGTTTAGACCGTTAGTTCGGCATATTTTATTGAAAAAATCGGAATATTGGGCGAGAATTAAGGAGATCCAAACAAAATAAATCCCAATCTTAGTGTATATGTGCACACTGAGTGAAATTAATTTTCTTTTCTTATTTTATCCAAATAAGCGTATTTTAAAAAATGAAGACATATGAAAATTTTAGTAACAGGCAGTTCTGGATTTTTGGGTCATGCAATCAGGCGATATCTGACCAATCAAGGTTATGAAACATACGGAACTACTCGATCTCGACCCCCCGAGGACGAACGAGAATTTCGATTTGATATTGTCAAAGATTCATGCAATACAGTATTTAAGAACATTAAATTTGACGTAATTATTCATACCATTGGATTAGTTGAAGATGGTGCTCGATTTAAGGAATTGAAGCGTGTAAATGTTATAGGAACAAAAAAAATCATCAATTATGCAAAACAAACTGATTGTAAACATTTCATCCATTTAAGTTCTGTTTCAGTTTATGGTATTAATACTTTGGGACAAAATCGAAACGAAAAAACAGTGAAAATGAGGCCCCATTCTTTGGTTTCGAAATATGCTAGAAGCAAAGCTCAAGCAGAACTCGCAATTCTGAATTCTGGAATACCTTTCACAGTTTTAAGATTACCTCTTATGATAGGTAAAGGAGACAAAATGGTCTCTTCTAAATTGGTTGAGTTGCTTTATAAAAACCACATTTATTATATTGGAAAAGGGAAAAATTTGGTTTCTATTATGCCAGTGGATAATTTATGTGTGTTAATTTCGATATTAATTAAAAAATCGGCTTTAAATCAAAGTCTTCATGCCCCTTCGTATCATATTCCCCTTAATGCATTCGTTGAAAAGCATGCTTCCTTGACAAATTTACCATTCCAAATTAAAAGACCACCTATTTGGTTATTATTCGGAAAACCAAATAATATGATGAAAATTTTATTGAGTTATTCTTGGAAAGGATCTCATTTTCAAGATTCATTGATTCGTGCGTTATTACCAGAATATAAAGATGAGATTTCTTGGGAAGAGGCCATAAAACAAGCTCTCAGAGGTTATATCTCAACATATAAACCACTAATCAGTATCATTAACTGAGAGGGATTTTTTTTTAGTAAAGGGGAATAAAAAAAGAAAGAATTTTTTTTTATACTAATCGTAGTATTGTAGCTATTGCTTCTCCTGTTTGAGTAATTGTCAAATCATTATTAATCATACCCATTTGAAGCAATGTGGTAACTCCTTGGTCGTAATTGACAACACCTTTGGTTTTACGCAATTGTGATTCAGATTTGACTCCATGGAATATACTCAACAGAATATTCTTTGCATCCTCAGATAATTGGTCAATAAATGGTTTGAATTGGTCAATTAACTCTCGAGTTCGAGGATTGATAGCAAATACAGCTTTTAGCTCTCGAAGTTCAATGATGCCATTGAAGATGTGTATGTCTTCTTCTCCTGATTCTCGAAGGTGATTCATCATATCGCGCACATAGAATGTGTCATGATAAGGTGCAACGTGTCCCTCTTCCAAGATCTTTCGATTAACGGATTTCTTGTCAATACTTTTTCGGAAGTCGTCCAGTTTAGCAGTGTTAACATTGTGCGGATAAAGTAGATCCACTTCCATGAATTGTTCAACCATTTCAAGAATAGGACCTTCCGCAGGAATTTCTCCTGTAAAATCTGTCAATATATCCATATATTTTTCTTGGAAACGGAGATTGAATCTGTGGAGCTTCTCTTTCAGAGTAGGAGAGGCATCTTTCAATAAGAGTAAGGCAGTTCGGGAAATAGCAGCGTCATCTACTATGATCTTGAACTGTTTGTAGGACAGTTGCTCCAACCCCTTCTCTGGACCTGCCCCTTTCATTTTTCCACCAATCTCTGCTCCAAAGCTAGAAATTGCAGTGAGAAATCCCGATATTAGGGTTTCTTCAATCGGAACGCTGGTGAAACTTCTTGAGAATACTGACAATCCTGCTTTTGTTAGGATCAAAATATATTGGATGTTTTCCACATCACTGAACCGTTGATGAATCTCTTTCAGAGATGCTAATCTTCGTTTTCGTTTAGGAACCACAACTACATATTGGTAAATAAATCCTGCTGCGACAACTGCGGCTAATCCACCTCCAATATATGGTAGCATTCTGACATAATACATTATGTTTGAAACTACCTCAATTGAAGCTTCGGTAGATGTGGCAACCGCATAAATCCCTTCTCCTTCAAACTCAGCTGTAATACTAAAAGTACCTGTTGTTTCGATCGTAATCGAAATTGCAGCAATTCCCTCATTATTCGTTGTGCTTGAATACATCAAAACTGCTACATCACTCTCATCATATACAACAAAATTTACAGTCGCATTTGCAACGGGATTACCGAGTGAATCAGTCAAAGTCGCTGAATATGCAAAAGTTCCTGCTCGTTGTGTTCCGAGTAAAGAGGGTGAATCTAATTCAAGAGTTGTCGTCAATTTCGCAAGGATTATTGTCGTATTACTGACAGTGAAGGCTTCGATTTTTTCGGTTCCAGGGAAGGAAATAGTATAATTCACGGTAGTTACTCCTGAGTCAGGAATCTGAACTTCATAGAAGAGAGTACCATTCTCATCTGTATAGTAAAGGAAATCTTGTTTCAAAGTCCCGTAATCAAATTCTATTGTTATTGGCATGACTGCAAAAGATTCTGAAAATCCTACATCGTTTGAAAATAATGACAATTCTATAGGGATGGTTTGACCTAATCGCATTTCGTTAGGGAAAACCGCTAAAGTAAAATTGGAATTCCATTTCGGAATTATATTATCAATTGTAGAATTATATTGATCCTCAACACTGATATCACCTTGGAATTCAAAATAGATAGATACATTATCATATCCATCATCTACTGCGTCTATTGTGTAAGAAACGGTTCCATTATTATC
>JAEOTN010000073.1 GCA_016839865.1 Promethearchaeota archaeon
GTGGAATATGACAAGCAAATCCAATTTCTTTCAAGTTATTTTTAATTGCGTACTGTACATATTCTTCCATATCCCCTTCGGCATGGTTGCAGTATTTTGTATGAATATGATAGTCAAACATCAGCAAGTGCAACAATAACCAAATTGATATAATGTTATTGATAAGCTGAGATCAAAGGTGGTTAGGTGCCATACTCTCAAATAACAGAAAATGTGTTTCAGATCGGCGGAGGAAATCTCAGTGGGACAGGCGATGCTGGAGTGTTTCTTGTAAAATGTAAAGACTCTTCTATGGTTCTTATTGATAGTGGAGTTGATTCATATGAAATCTTGATGAAAAATATCGAAGAGATTGGATTAGACACTAGTAAAATTATAGGATTAGTACTGACTCATGCTCATATCGATCATACAGGATCTGCAGCCGATCTAAAAAAAAATCATCCAAGGATGAAAATTTATGCCCATGATTGGGAAAGAGAAGCAATAGAAGGTGTAGAGGGGACGGAAAGTATTACTGCAGCAAGTTGGTATGGAATTACATACAATCCAGTCAGTGTTGATGTTGTTCTGAAGAAACAAGAAGAAACACATACAATTGGTGAAACTAATTTTCTTTTCATTCATACACCCGGGCACACCCCTGGTTCAATAGTAGTAATAGTAATAGACGAAGGAAAGAAAGTTTTATTTGGTCAGGACATTCATGGTCCTTTTTTAAGAGATTTTAATTCCAATATGAAGGATTGGGCAGACTCTATGAAGTTATTGATCTCAAAAAATGCTGATATATTATGTGAAGGACATTATGGGATCTATAAACCTGCTGCAAATGTTGAAAAATACATACGTGGTCAGCTACGTCAAAATAACTTAGGGTGATACCATGAAAATACGTGCGATAACCTTAGGGGTTCCAATGAGTGAATTGGGGAGTGTAAAGGGAAAATTAAAGAATATTGCCGATTTACGTGAAGAATTCAATAACAACTCAATTGATGTGCAAACAGTTAGGTTTTGTTCTAGTCCCTATACTGCTGACACAGAATACAATGAAAATTTTTTTCATCAAGTTCCTGAGATTTTAGACAACATTGATTCTTTAGTAAAGGAAAAACTTCTAGAATATTACTCGTTTTTACCAGGACTTTGTGATCAAGTAACACAATTATCACCAACACAAAGAAAAGTGATAAGAGAATTACCGCAATACTTAGATCAACACCCAGTGATGTTTTCGAGTGTCCAAGCATCTTCTGTAAGAAATGGCATATCTTTTGAAGTAATCAAGGAATGTGCATCATTAATCAAGAATCTGGCTTTAAAAGACCCCTTTATGAATTTACAGTTTGCAACTACGTTTAATATGCCCCCTAACACTCCATTTTTCCCCTCAGCTTATCATCATGGAGAGGATACTAAGATATCTATTGCTCTAGAGGCAGCTGATGAAGTAGTGAACATAACTCAAGAATTTACGAATGGCAAACATTCGTTTAAATGGTTAGAAGAACGTATTGTTCGTCGTTTTACAGATATATATGACAAGATTGCTGACATTATTGACCCATTTTGTGAGAAATTTGGTTTTTCTTACAGTGGTATGGATTTTAGCCCTGCCCAGTATCCTGAAATTGATAAAAGTATTGGAACAGCAATAGAAAACATAAAACTTTCCCATTTTGGTGAGGTTGGAACAGTATTTGCAATCGGTTTTCTAACTTCAGTCCTAAAAAAAGTTCAAAGACCAAAAATCGGCTTTTCTGGGTTCATGCAACCGTTATTGGAAGACTTCACGATCGCAAAAAGGCATTCTGAGAAAAAATTCAATCTAACTCAGATGTTGCTAAATTCGACTGTATGTGGACTGGGATTGGATTGCATCCCTTTACCAGGGAATATTTCCGAAGAGACTCTCACATTACTGATGATGGATGTTGCAATGCTGTCAACTCGATTAAACAAGCCATTAACATGCAGATTAATGCCAATCTTGGGTAAAGATAGTGAAGATGTTACAGAGTTTGATTTTGAATACTTTACCAATTCAAAAATCTGTAGTATTGAACCATCTTCGCAATCTACACACATATGGGAGTTCATAAAGCGTAATCCAGGATATTTGATTTAGAAAAAATCAGTAATTTTCTTTGTTTTTGTAAAATCTTTATAGCGAATTCCTAGTAGTTGTTTAAGGGAGTTGGAATCAGTTGGAGAGAAACCCGAGTAGTGATTGTTGAAAATCACAAATATGTCAACTATATTTGTGTTTTCTTTTTGTTGTATGACAAATTGGGTCAAATGGTCCCATATTCTTGGAATTTGCCTCTGTACTTTATCAAATTTGGTTAAGGAGCGATTTCCAATCACACGGATATAGTAGCCATCTTGCCAATTGGGATAATAAGGTGTAATATCATCAAGATACACCGTAGTTAGTATTTGATTTTTACCATTTAGAACAGATTTTAGAGTATCTTCTTCAAACCAAGAATTATGACGAAGTTCAACAGCAGTTCTTAAGTCCAGGTTGATTTCTCTCAGAATCTCTCCTAGATATAATATATTATTATCGTTTTTCCGAAAGCTTGGAGGAAATTGTAGTAAAATGTATGCAGTTTTTTTCTCAATTGGTTTAATGGCATTAAGGAATATGTCTAGATTGTGCATACCTCTACCATAATCATTTGTATGTGTGATTTTATTCCATACTTTGATACAAAATCGGAAATTATCAGGAACTGCGTTTATCCATTTTTTGAGTGTTGTCCGTCGTGGGATATTATAATGGGTGGAATTTATTTCAACAACATCAAAAAATTTTGCATAATGGGATAGATGTCTCTCTTTCGATACATAATCGGGATAAAATGGTCCAATCCAGTCAGGATAATTCCATCCAGCGGAACCAATTCTAAATACTGGCATCTATTGCTCAATCATAGAAAGGTAAGTCAACATCTAAACGTTGCTCATATAATAATAAAGAAATTACCAAAAGGACTCGAGATATTTTCCAAAATCTTCAAAAGTGTCCATCTCGCCAACCCAAGAAGCAAGTTCCTCTCCAAATTCTTCGTGAAACAATTCAGAAAGTTTAGTCAACTCTTTACGAATATTTCTATCTTTAGCTTTCAGGTTTGTTCTTGCGATAAATAATAGCTTTTCATGCACATGAGTTGCGATCATTATCAATTTTGAATCTTTGAATTTAATGGACTCAACATTTTCACTTGAACTTACGTTAATGATGTCTACAAAAGCTGAAACAAATCCGGAAAATAGGTTCTTGTTTATTCCTGCAACTTTATCTTTCTTATTGTGATATAAAGTTATTCCATTTCTATCAATAATCCAGAATTCCAGAAAATTTGGCATTTTACTCGTTTTCCATTAAAATAAGATGTTGTAGTAACAAATCATACAATAATATCCTAGATTACTCGTTGTGCTAAATAATTTTGTTACAATCTAATATTTAACCGGTTGAAACTGCTCATAGTATAATTCTTAGCTTGTGATAACTGTGTTAAGAAGAAATAAGTACCAATATAACTTCGTTCACATGTCCCTTCACGGAAACTCTCTTTATGCTGATATCAAAAATTTTTCAACCATGTATTTATTTACAATCCTAATTTACAGTATTTTCATGGAGACTTCAGTGTATCGAAAACTCCAACGTCATTTGGATACTTTCCCAATCGGATTCCCAGAAACACAAACAGGCGTTGATCTTCGAGTTCTGAAGTATTTTTTTACAGAAAAAGAAGCTGAAATTGCTCTTCACTTATCAATTTTACCACGATCAATCAACCAGATTTTTAGAAGTGCAAAACATCTTGGATACACAAAAGAAGAATTGAGAATTTTTCTTGATAAAATGGTTAAAAAACATCTTATCACGAGGAATAGTAGGAAAATTCGACCGAAATACAGAGGAGATATGTTAGCTGTTGGATTATATGAATATCAAGCTGAAAATATCGACAAGGAACTCTCAGAATTGATGCTGGAATATATGGAGGAGGGATTCAGAAACGAGTTCTTTCGGAAGGATACTGCATTGCAACTCCGTACGATACCTATCGAAAAATCTCTCAAACATGCGAATCCTATAACCACTTACGACAATGTAAGGGATTTAATCAATAAAAGTACGATGATCAACGTTGGAGCTTGTGTATGCAAAGTTAGTCATGATCAAATAGGACAACCGTGTCAAAGAACAAATAACCGAGAGTGGTGCATTTCGTTAAGCTATAATAATAAACCACCTTTATCCCATGGTAAACGTCGAGACTTGACAAAAGAAGAGGCATTCGAGTTATTAGAAAAAGCTGAGAAAGAAGGTATGGTGCTTCAACCCTCGAATAGTAAGAAACCAGCATTTATTTGTGTTTGTTGTGGGTGTTGTTGTGGAGTTTTAAGTGAAGCTAAGTACTTGGATAACCCTTCTCAATTTTTTGAATCAAATTACTTCTCGATTGTAAATCCAGAGTTATGTGTAGGGTGTGGACTTTGTGCAAAGCGATGTAATATGGATGCGATCTCTATAATCGATGAAAAAGCTGTTGTGAATTTGCATCGATGCATTGGATGCGGATTGTGCGTACCCACTTGCCCAAAAAACGCAATCAAATTATTTTCGAAGGATAAAATCAAAAAGCTCCCAGCAAACACCACAATGTTATACTTGAAAATATGGGATGGAAAAACACCAAAGCGAAAGATCTTAGGAATGGCTCTCCGTACTATATTGGGAATGAAGTTAACCCCCAATGACGAAAAATAAATATATTAAAAATAATAGATAGGAATGACGAAGGAATGGCGGAAAAAAACACCATTGATCAAATTCTACAACTTCTGGGCAATCCAGTAGGTTCCGATGATTTCCTATCCTTATTGAATGGATATCCGTCATTTAAGCTAGCATTTATCGTCAACGAGACGCGTAAGTTTCTGAATTATTTCAGTACGTATTTAAGAGGTATGGAATTCCAAAAAAGAATATTCGAGATCATTATGATTTCTTATGAGATTTGTGATCTTGTTGATAACATGCCCGATGTCTTATTGAAGACTTCTTTTGTTAATCTACTCGAACTGTATCTTGATTACTCCCCAATTGAACAAAAAGATGAAATGCTGAATTATCTAAGCCTAAGCTTTGATAGTCTTGCACCCGGACCCAAAATTCTGAATCTTTGTTTGTTGGTCGATCCTGTATTAAAATCCAACCAATACATCCTTGATCAAGAGAAATCAGCCGAAATTGAAGTAGTATACGCCCCAATGACGAGTTCAGAACTCCAAGTGAAAACTGAAGTAGATAGATGGATCAAAAATCAAAAATTAGACTTGGAGCGACAAGATTTCTTAACTAGACAACTATCAACATTATTACGTGATTTATCAGTTCGAAAAGGAATCAATACAACCACAGAAGCTTACAAAGAATTGGAAATTGAATGTCAAGAGATGTTGAATATGCAGTTTACAGTTATTTCATTGATGAGTGAGCTTGGAGATGAAGATATTGGTCCAAAGCCATTAAAAGCTGTGTAAAAAAAAATAAAAGTATTGATGAATTTCGTTTATTTCTTTAAGGAAAGGGGTTTACCGCAACACATAAAACTGCAACCTTCATGCTTGTGATCGTGGTCATGATCATCAGAGCATCCGCAAGAGCTTGCATCGTCGGAACATGATGTGCAAGTTTTAATTACTTTTAGTTCTAATCCACAGTCGCAGGTATATACCTCTCCTTCTTTCATTGTGTGACAATCTGGCATTTTATCTTTAATCCTTTAAGTAATGATTTTTAGTTGGGTTTGTCGCTATTAAAAAGTTGTTTGAATATTTTACAACCTCTTCCTTATGTTGACTTATCATTTCAAAATCCTCTGAATACTTAACCCTCATTACCATCTTTGCGTATTTAGAAGATCTTTCGACCAAATTATACAATTTAAATTACCTATAATAAGTAAAATATTGCGTTAATTACAGCAAATCCGATAAACAGTAGGAAAGCTAGAATTAATTGCCACCATTTGTACATACTCACTCTTTCTGGGATGTAAGATTCGACAGCATGAAGAGATAAGTCCATATTAAGACGATTTTTTGCCCCTTTGTGGGATGCTGATATGAGCTTTATAGTCATCCACTCAAAAGACCCAATATAATGAATTTTTTCCCATAATAGCAAGATTCCGTAATAAAATCCTATGATAAACACAAGTGCAAGACTAAATTGCCAGAGGTTTAGTCCATTATTGATAAGAGGACTTTCACTAAATTGTACCCAAGTACCGCTAATCCAATTCAGAATAACTTGGACAAGCCATGCAGGAAAAATGATAAGCCATTGCAGACACCAAATAGATAGGGTAAAAATACCAAATCTCCTCCAGAATTTTGAAAACTTAATTGTTCTCTGAGTTCCTCTTATTTCAAAGAAGTAAATGAAAAAAAGTATGAACAGTATTGCTCCTGAACATACTTGGAGAAATAAACCTAATTTATAGTCTTGTATGCGGGAGAATCCTTGGGATTCCAAATAGGCAAATGCTATACCCATAATTTGCAAGAAAATCGAAAAATATACTAGTTTATTAAGAAACTTCTTTTTAATTCCTTCAGTAGTGAATTTGTAAGCAATTAGTGCACCTAATACAGAAGCCGAAAAATTTGGAAAAATTGGCGTAAACCTACGCACGAGTGGAGATAGGAAAAACATAGCTATATTCATTCCTATGCTTCTTTCATCCCAACTCACTTGTAAGTTATTCCAAATAACTGGATTTAGTTTAAATAATTCTATAATACCAGGTGTAGATACAATGAATCCAATAAATAAACATAGTAAAACAAGAGGAATATGTTTTTTCTTCCCACTTCGCAATAAAGTGAGATATACAAAACTCAAAATTACATTATTTATTGCTATGACTGTCAGGATTTGAGCAAAAAAAAGAGATCCAATAGAGGAAGTAGCCCAATTAGTTTTTTGAGAAACAATATCCACAATCATTCCATTCAGTATCCACTCTGAGAAATATCCTAAAAATGCAATGAATCCTCCACGTATCAATTGAGTTTTTAAGATTTTACGAAAGAGTGTTTTTTTCTCATCTAGTGAGGAATCAATAGTAATTTTTTGTGTCCATTGACGATGAATGGATATTATATTCCCAAAAGCACTGGTACAAATAAAAACTACGTCAAATTGGGAAATAAAGCCAATTATTATTATAATAAAATAAAATGGAAAATTTATAACAGAAATATCATCCAGCGTATTCTCAATTATTGTAAAATCTAGGGTACGTGTGAGTACATGAAAAAATAACACTAAGAACATACAAAATCCTTTCAATATATCAATCGAGACATATCGCTTCATTATCTCTCCATTTGCTTTTAGAATAATTAAGTATGGTGTTTTACTAGCTGGGTATCTAGTTGAAGGGTGATTGAATTGTACAAAATCGAAAGGATTTAATGGATTAACTAATACAAGAGCTTAGGATCTAAGAAGGGACGAATTCGTAATGCTTTCGAAAATAGACCACGAAGTGTATGCAGCTCTCAAGGAATTTGGTCTTACTGATTATGAAACTAAGGCTTTTGTAGCTTTAACAATAAACGGTATATCAAGTGCTAAGGATATTTCTGATAAAACAAATATCCCTTATAGCCGAATTTATGATATTTTGTTGAATCTTGAGAGTCAAGGATGGGTTAAAGTCCACCAAGGTCGACCAATGTTATATCAAGCAGAACGTCCCAAATCTGTTGCAAAGATCGCTAAAAAACAGCTTGATGAGAAATACAAGCGTATTGAATCTGCATTAATCGACAAACTTGAACCTCGTTATGGAAATGAAAAAGAAATCGACACTACTCCGATTTATATGCTAAAGGGA
>JAEOTN010000483.1 GCA_016839865.1 Promethearchaeota archaeon
CACGGCTAATTTATATTTTAAAGGGCTCATTATCAGCTCCTTTTGACAAGGTTTTAACACAAAAAGGCTTAACTCCCATCCAATACATGTTTGACATGTATTTATCCGAAAATCAATCTCTTGATGAAGTGAAAACTCCCGAAGGTGTTACGATACGACACGTAGAGGATATTAAAGATTATCAAGAATATGTGAATTTGACCAATACTGCGTTTCAAGGACAGTTTGAATTTCAAGAATTTTCTGCAGAGCAAGCGAAAAAACGAATTGATGAATATAAAACTCTATTTGACTATACGCATTGCCTTGCTCGTTTAAACGATAATTTGGTAGGAGCCTGTGATATAGGTATTTTACCTAAAGAATCCAAAGGATTTATTGAGACGGTATGTGTACACCCGAATTTCATGGGTCGAGGAATCGGCACCGCATTGTTATCATTTGCGTTAGACATCCTCAAGAAGCATGGATGTGAGCAAATTACCATAATGGTTAAAGCCCAAAATGAGAAAGCATTAAGTCTATACGAGAAAATGGGATTTCGGTCTAAAAAAGAGAAGGAAATGCGAATTTACCAGTTATTCTGACTTATATGGGGAATGAAATATTGAGAAAAATTAGGAATTATCTGCCACGCAGAACAGAAAGCGTCTGGATGTTTTTAGATTTAATCCTTAATTTTCATAATTTTCTTCACCCAATTTGGGAGAATCCATCCAATATAGTAACACACTACTCCAATTAAAGGAAAAATCCAGGTTAAATATAGCATTGTTGAATATACCTGAATATTGTCAATCACAAGGGTTGCAATAGCATCGACTATGAAAGTGAAAATTATCATAAATTGCCCAACTGAAATTACTCTAAATCCAAATTTATAACCCCTTTCATTGATTTTATTTGCAGTCTGCAATGCTTTTACAATTAATGATATAATTGTGGGAAGTAGAAAGACCACGACTAAGATACTGAATGCAAGTTTTATTGTTAATAAAGGATAATTACTTCCATCAGGAAACACACCGATATCGACGGAGTTCAAAGCAAGTGTTAAAATAATAATAACCAGTCCAACTATCCAATAAATGATTATAATTATTTTCTTGCTATGCAGGAATATCCCTTGAGAAAACTGATAGGTGAACATGATTCCTAAAAATACACATACATATACGAGTTTTTGACACCAAATTACCCAAGCAAAATTGGATTCTGCTAGGAGATAGATATTACTTGCAAATATACATCCTAATCCCCAAAACAAAATTGAAATTGCAAGATAAAGGGTGTTAATTTTCTTTCTTTTAATAAATCTAGCTAGAATTAAGAAAAATATAATCAATATGAATGCAGCTGAGGCTATGCTCAATATTCCTGCAGTTAACGCAATAGGTGACTGAGCCATACGGTAAATCGTAAATTTGTACCTTAAAGTATTTGGACAAATAAAATTTCGATAGGAGAAAGAGAATGAAATACGAAATTACCGGTTGATCTGACATTTAATCTTAATTCGAATGATCATTGTGAAGAAATATTGTTCTCAGTGGCTGTTATCCATTCTCTGGTATTTTCAATTTCCTTGGGATCTACACCTTTTTCTACTTGAATCTGTAAACATTCCTCGAAATAAGGTAGAGATTCTTGAAATTTCCGCATTTTGAACAATACATCCCCGATATTTTTGTTTGGTAAAGGAAAGCATCGTTAAAATAGCAATATTTTGTGAGTTTCACTTGGATAAATAAGGATTTTTATAATCTTAATGAGATTTTTAGGTAATAAGGAAATAAATCAGGAAAGTGTACATAATGAAATTGAAAAGACTTCTGTCAATCGATATTTTGAAAGGAATTTTCATGATATTAGTTATTCTGGCTCATAGAATTTTCTATGATTGGCCGGAATATCAAAATCCTTTAGAAGGGAGTGTAAATCCATTACTACTAATATTTGGTTTTTTTGCTGCGATGGGAAGCATCTTTACGTTCATAAGTGGGATTGTAACATCGTTTTCTATTCATAGACGAATTGAAGGGAAAAAAAATACACCTAAGCAATTAATCCTAGGAGCACTTGTAATGTTTCTCTGGCTGGGTATAATGAATTATTTAAGCATTTTCCTGTTTGCTGGAGGGATTTTTCTTAATGAAGAATTTCGATTTGGAGTAATCACAGGATACCTATTACAAGGAAGTTCGTATACTCCTGGTTTGGAAATTATCGTTCTATATGCTGGAATCCTAATGGTAACGGGATTATC
The DNA here is from genome assembly GCA_016839865.1 of Promethearchaeota archaeon. The sequence continues at coordinate 2,267 of JAEOTN010000483.1, forward strand.
AGGGATAGTTATCACAATTACGTATGTAATATTGTATAAGAAACACGGTCTTGAGCAGATAGGAAAAATAAAGAGAGGTTTATTAATAGTAGGATGTGTAATATTGGTATTAGCAGGTTTTGCGCATTTATTGCTTGAACCCTTAATGTTAACTGCATTTGATAATGGGAATTACTTTCTATCATTCCTTCTAGCAAATTTGGTCGCATTCGATTTTCCTATCATTCCGGTGCTAGGTTTTGGCGTTCTTGGGGCTGTTATTGGAGTGTCTTTAGCTAGTAGAGAAGAATATAAAGACTTCAGAAAATTCTGGATGATTTTTGCTGCCATAGTGACGGGAATAGGAATTGTTCTAGTACTTAGTTTTTTCCTAGCTCAAGGGGTACTAGTTCTCCAATTTGCACGATTTTTACATCTTGGAATAATCATCTTTGCAATATTGCCTATAATTAAAGGATTGGACTTCAAGACTGAGGAAAATAAAGAAAGAATTTATTCAAAACCTTTTACTAAGTTAATTCGGCGATATGGGAGTGTTTCCCTGACAATTTTTGTGTTTGAAACACCTCTTGCTATGTTGTTTAAACTTTTATTGAATCTCATTATCCCTGGATGGAATACTCCTTTTTGGAGCATAATGATTTTTGGTATATTCAATCTATGTCTATGGGCTGGTCTATTAACGCTTTGGGAACGGATTAATTATAAGGGTTCACTAGAATGGTTAGGTGCACAACTAATCAAATGGCTCTCAGGAAAGAAATCGAATAAAATTGTCTTGAAAAAGGAGTAGAAAGATCCTTTTATTTCATTACTTTGTTCAATTTCTTATAGTTTTCAAATAATCCATCAATTCTGGGATTCTAATATGTTGCGGACAAATTTCTCCACATTTTTTACATTCTACATTGCATCTTTTTGGAATCTCTTGACCTAGTTGGATTTCATCTTTATATCCGAGTAACGCATTGGTTAATACAACTCTGGGATCAAAAGATGCTTGATTCAATTCGGGGCAAATTTCGGTGCAACTACCACATTGAGAACAAAATTGAAGCCCATCATATTGGATGTGGATTTCCATTACTTCTTTTCGAAATTCAAAATCAAGTTTCATTTTACATCTCCACTTTTGGTTGGTTTCTTTGGTTTTGGTTGCTCTACCCACCATTTCCCTTGTAATCCTTTAAATACACCATCGCGATAAAAAAGATTTCTTACAACCGTAAATCGTTCAATTATCCCGACTGGATCGTCTAGCTGGGTTAAAATTTCATCCTTTGTGAGTGCTATGTTAAAATCTCGTAATATGGTGTCAACATAAAGATTTATTGCAGCTCTACCCCTTGGTTTAAACCCGAATTGGGATGCTACATAACACCCATGACATGGGGCATTTACTTTTAAACAACTCCCCCCGCAACCTGACCTTGTAACAGGTCCAAGACAAATGTATCCTTGCTCTATAAGACAGTCTTCTTGATTTGGGAGTTCTTCATAATCGCGTTTTAGCTTAGTCATCGATAGGTTTCCACGAGTACGAGAGCATTCATCACAAACTACAGAATATTCATGAAAATCAGAAGTAAATTTATACCTCGGAATTCTTAAATTGTGTACGATTTTGAAACAAATTTTGATTATATCTTGTATATTTTCGTCATAGTTAGATGTGGGGATGATAGGATAAATGTGATCATAATTTACCATCATTGTGAGGTCTGAAACAAGTGAAAAATATTGGTAAATTATCCTCTTGTTTTCTGGATTCTCAAGATCTATTGATTCTAGAATTACTTTTAATTGCAATGATTTATCCGGGGGTGTTTGAGTAGGTCCAAAACATCCTACACAAGGTTTGTGTTGTTCTGGGCATTTTTTTTTACATCCAAAACTAGTAATTGAACCAAAACACAATTGATTCGCATCCAATAAACACCCATCTTCGTAAAATTTACAATCCTCGCATACTGAACTGGATCCCATGGGAAACTCTCTCTCGCCTAGTAAATGCTGAAACATTCCGAAAATTAATTCGGTCCGGGGAGGACATCCTGCAAGATATGCTTGAGTGGGAGTAAAATCATCACTTAATTTTACCATACTAGTGATTTCTGGTACATACTCAGTTGGAATTTGGGGATTTTTATCCGTAATGGGATCTTGCTCTTTATATTTTGCACTGAGTAAATCCTCTTTTGTCCATTGATTTGCTAATCCAATAATCCCTCCACATCCTGCACAAGACCCATATGCGATAATAACCTTGCTTTTCTCTCCAAAAAGTTTGAGAACTTCTCCGTCCTTTACATTGCGGACAGGTCCCTCAACCAAAGTGAAGTCAAGCTCCTTATCCTTTAAGTTCTCTACATCACTTAACTTGGAATCGACAAGCGACACCCAGTACTTAATATCGATTTCAGAAAATAAGTCTAAAACCTTAGGACCCGCATTCAACAAAGATTGTTGGCACCCAAAGCAACTAGAAAGTTGAACTACCGCCATTTTCTTCTTCATTTCACTCATCCTACAATTTGTAATTTATTGCTGCAGTTGGTTTACTTCCAAGTATTCCGAAATTTAACCTTACATCATATTCGGCTGTTCTCTATATATTTCTTTTGACACCCCTATATAATTTTAAAAGGAAACAGCAACTATTCCGAACAATGACCAAGGAACTTTTTTTAGATGACATGTACTTGCAGGAATTCGAAGCTGAAGTAATCAGTGTAGCAGATGAAAAGTATGTAACTTTGGATCAATCGATTTTTTATCCCAAATCCGGAGGTATTGACAACGATCTGGGCACTTTGGTTAGAAGTGAGGACGGAACCGAGTTTAACGTAGTGCATGTTGCGAAAGTAAAAGGGAACATTTCTCACGAAATCGAACCTGTCGGATTGAATGTAGGAGACCTAGTAAAAGGAAAATTGGATTGGAATCGACGCTATGAGCTAATGCGGTATCATACTGCAGCCCATGTGTTAAGCGGATTGTTTTTCAAAATGGGAAACGTGAAAGTTACGGGTAATCATATGGTCGTTGGACAGGGTCGCATTGATTTTAACTTCCCAGAATTTGATAGACAGATCGTAGAGAATCTTGTGCAGGAGGCAAATGAGATTATTAAAAAGGATCTTGTAGTTATTACGTATTATATTGATCGGAAAGAGATGGATCAAGACCCTTCATTCATGAAACTTGCAATGGGATTGCCTGCGTCCATTAAAAAGGTGAGGATTGTCGAAATCACTGACTTTGACAAACAACCTGATGGTGGGTGTCATGTAGCGAAATTAGGGGAAATTGGAGAAATCTTGATAAAAAAGATACAGAATAAGGGAAAAAATAATCGTCGCCTATATTTTGAATTGCAATGATCCTTTAGGAGCGATTAATGCAATGAAATTTATTGCACTAAATGAAGTAGTTTAAGTCAATAATAGGTTTTTCAATTTACTAGTACGCCAATCAGATAGGCTAAAGTACCAAACTGCATCACAAACATGATTAGTTTTCTCAGAAATTTTATCCGTTTTTGTTCCTGTGTCTGCAGTAATAAATAGGAAATGATACCATATCCTACAACCGGAATAAGAATCAACCCAAAAAACAACCAATCTCTGTAGAGACGTGTGTCCATAAGAACGAATACAGGGATTGGATCCATGATCATTATAATCCCAAGTAGCGTAACAACGATCCATGCCGCTTTTTTCTTTCCAAATCGATTAGCAAATGTACGAACGTTTACTTTTGAATCTCCTGCAACATCCCTTATATCAAATAAAATTTCTCCTGCAAGCCCCACAATAAACGCCATTATCGCAAAATACCAAAGAAGTGGTTCAATTATTACATTTATGAGCAAGGAACCCAGTAGAATCACTAAAAAATACGATAACGAAACCAAGACATTCTTAACTCCAATAATTTTCTTGCCACCAAGGCTATATCCATAAAACACAGCTGTACTAGTAATAATTAAGATTTGAGGTATTAATTCGACGAGAAAACTCAACCCAATTACAATTATAGCCGAAACTATAGCAAAACACAACGCAAATCTCCGAGATAGAGTTCCACTTACTAACGGTCTGTCTGTCAATTGGTTGATCGCATCTGCTTTATAATCCATATAGTCATTGATTGCGAAGGAGCCCATCCCACTAAAGAGAATGATGATAAACACCCATAAGTAATCCCACGACCACATGGTTAAATCATTTGAAATAAATCCCGAAATATAGAGACCAATCGCACCAAAAAAGCACAGATCAATTCTTACCAACTTTAAGAATTCGAGAACGGAGAATTTCATCTCTAGTGTATGTTCTAACGAGTGTGCAAAAATATTAGGAATATAAAAAATATGTGTGCTAGAACATGGGAAATATCTACCCCTCATTAAAAAACAACTTAGAAAAAAAAAGGAAAAAATTCAGTTAAGGTTCCCCGACATATTCGAGAATCATTTGATTATAAACTTGGCCTGAAAGGATTTGAAAGCCAGGACCACTTGTATCACATCTAAATCTAAACTGGTCATCTCCATCACTCAACACATAAGTAAATGTATCTATGTAATAATTCGTTGCTTGCGGATCTTGTACATAGTGGATGGTCTCCCATGATCCCCCATTTTTTTCAATCTGAAGTCTATACCATGATGAACTAGATAAACCAGACCATAAAGCTCGTATGCTAAATCGATACCAACCCACTCTGGTTAAAATAACCGAGGTATTACTCGCTATTAAACTAAAAAAATCACTTTGGTTAATTTTAATATCATCCAATGTGATTAAAAAATTCGTTCCAGTTCCAGTTAGACTCTCCCAAACGGCCACAAGATTATTACAATCTGTGCCGTTTACTCCGTCTATACCGTCAGTACCATTTATTCCATCATTCCCATCTGTTCCATTCACTCCATCTATTCCATCCAAACCCGGAAGCCCTTGTGGGCCTTCCACTAATTCATATCGGATAACTGAAAACGTACCTACTCCCAAACCTGCTGCCCCAACAACCAATGCTGCAATTACTACTGCAGTTCCTTTTCCATTAGTCATGTTTATTGCCTCAATTTCAGTCACTTTTGTGACCATCTGGTTTTGGAATGAAGTATCAAAAAAATCTATCGGTCTTAAGGATTTTCAAGCCAAACATCTGATTTTGTGTTTATAAAAGTAGAAGATCTTTAGAACATCATTGAAGAATCGATTCAGTGCTTTCTAATTATCTCCAGAATCCCCTCTAAGTGCTCAAAAACCAAAGACAAATGTCCTTCATCAGGATAAAAGAATCCTTTACAATTAGGAATCAATTTGCATACTTCTCGTCCCATAGAAACTGGATCGTTCTTGTCTAGTTCCCCATGCCAGACATAAACTTGAAGTTCAGGAGATATATCCGCGAGATTAAATCCCCAAGAATGAACATATATTTTTTCATCATTTGCTACTCCATCAGGTCCTGATTTGAATGCTTCTCTTATTTCTTCCAAGAATACTTCTAGTATTCTGGGATTCTCGATATATTTTCTATCTATTTCAGCCATTTCCCCAAATGTCTTCAATACAAGATCTGGTCCTTTTATAGGATCAAGTAATTGGTTCATCTTTGTTTTTACAACTCTTCTTATGAGAAAAGGGAAAGTCCGTGCTATAAATCCTCTAATGCGACTAGAGGGAATCATATCCTTTCTACTCATTTCAATAGTCCCGACTCCAGACACAATTGCACAGCATTTCAGTCTATGAGGGATTTTGTATGCACAAACTGCAGCATACGGACCTCCACCTGAATACCCAAATACGCTGAATTTCTCCAAACCTAATTTATCTCCTAACTCAACTATGTCATCTGGCCAATCCAATAGAATTCGATTTGGTTTATAATCGGAAAGACCAATTCCAGGTCGATCCACAGCTATCAAGCGAACGCCATAGGTTTTTGGGATGTTCTCATGTAATTTCAATTCAAGACGTGAACCAGGATGACCATGAAAATACAACACGGGAACGCCACTATTATCACCAAATTCAGCATAACCAAGTTTACGGCCATCCTCCAATTCAATTGTTTGGTGTAATAAATTCCAATTACTTATGCTGCCATTAGTCATTTTGTATTACCTCAATTTCTTTCACTTTTGTGACCATCTGGTTTTGGGGTGAACTTGCTAATAAAAGTTATTGAAAGACAGAAAAAATGTAGGGATTTAAGCGATCAAATTAATTATGGGTAAGTTGACGGATTTTAGATGTATATACCTACAAGACCACTATTGCTCATGTCTAACGAAATTGATTTGAGAAAAATATGGACTATATGGTCCGCAGGTCAGATATTTAATGGCTACTTGTAATGGATGCCCGAACGCACCTTACGATGAATAATAAAATTTACATTGGCTTTTTAGATCCAGATGATATTTATATCGTGAGAAGGGATCTTTGAGATTGATGGAGTCCCATACGTTTAAATTAACAAAGGAGTAATTATTGATACCATGCTCAACTCACCCTATAATTCAAAAAC
>JAEOTN010000074.1 GCA_016839865.1 Promethearchaeota archaeon
AAAACATTCATCAGGAAAGGAATGCAACCCTCTTGCAGTGGTTTTAGGACATATCAAGCATCTTGCTGACACGAGAAAACCTGGAGATGTGTTAGGGTACTTCATGTTTAGAGGGGGAGAACCTTGTGTGGTTTGTAATTATTACGATTATTTGGAGAGCTTCATAATAGCAAATGAAATCGAGGATATGTTTATCTTCACATTTGATAAATACAATGATTTTATGGGGCTTGCAGCTGTGGATATTGTACGAACATTGCCCCGGTTTATCATTCTAGGAGATATGATGCATGAGGTTGAAAGTGCATTACGGGTTGTGGGGAATGAAGAAGGATTACTTCAGTTAGAAAAATATTGGAATGGGTTTCTGAATGAAATGAAATCCATACGTAGAGCTCGTAGAGGGATAAACAAACTAGTAAAACAAATTCGAACCATCCCAAGAGTGGGTTCCCCAAGATCTCACCCAAAAGTGTTACTTTCTGGAGATTTTTTTGTCAGATTTAGCTCATACTTCTTAGAAGAACTCAGCCAATTGTATAATAATCATGGAGTAATCGTTAAATCTACAGATTTCTTTGAAGTTCTTTTGTATGGATTATATTACGGTGCGATGGCATTAGGCACCGCGAATTTAAAACATAAACTCATGGCGAGCAAAGTATCACTACGATTTATGGAATGGATAGAACATTCCACTCGCAAAAAATTTGAAAAAACGGGATTATTGTTTTCCCATTCAACGGATATCGAACACATTTTTGATAACGCAAAATCTGTAATACATCCGATGATATATGGTGAAGCTATCCCCGCAATTGGAAAAGGAATCGAAACTATCGAAGGAAATACATTTGATTCATTAATCCTTATTGGTCCACAATTTTGTTTACCATATAGGATATCTCAAGCGATGTTAAAACCTATTTATCTTGAAAATCAAACACCATTCTTAGTTTATGATGCTGAAGTTACAGGTGCGACAATGAGTCCCAACATGAGGAGATTAGTATTAGCAAATATTCAACAAATTAGAAGACGAAAAGAACTAAGAAGTAGAAATTAAAATCCAAAGAAATTCTTCGGACCATCGTAACATATATGTTTTGCTACCCGTACTGCTAACTTCTCTGGAATTTGCCCCATCTCTACCATTTTTCCCAATACATCTGCTAAAACTCTTCGGAACATCTCTATCCGGGAACCATAAGATAACAATTTTCGAGAATCTGAAACCATACCTGCGAAATTCATCAGTAGATCCACGGAACTGATATATTCTAATTGGTTTTTCATTCCAATTGGTGTATCATTAAACCACCATGCAGCTCCAAGGTTTACATTCTTTCCAAATGCTCGTGTAATTGTTGCAAGTGTTGATTGGTGGGATGGATCTAAACAGTATAATACAACTTTTAATCCTCGATGTTTAGGTTCGACCAATGCATTGTTTTCATCAAAAGCGTTAAGAAAATCTAAGATCGGATCTACAATTTCCACAGCGTGACTAGATATATCCCCTCCAGAATCCTCACCAATAGTTGTGATTATCGATTCTCGAACATCGCGTACAGCTCCAATATGGAGCTGCATTACCCATCCTTCTTCTACATTCATTTTTGCAAATTCGTGAAGCATATAAGACATAAACAGCATATGTTCTTCCTCAGATGTATCTTCTTGGTTAAGTCTGTGCTCGAAAACTTCTTCTACATCTTGTTTTGCTACATCAAATCCTAAGGGTACTAAAATTCCATGATCACTTGCCACACAACCAAATTCTGCAAAATAATCATGTGTAATTTGAAGAGCTTCAATAAAATCATCTAACTTCACGATATTTTTATCGACTCGTTTACCTAATTTATCCACATAATCTATCCAAGATTCTTTATAGATATTCATTGCATTGTCTGGACGCCAAGAGGGACGAATAACTCCTTTACCAAGTTTTTGCATAAGCTCTTTGTGGTCTTCTAATAAATCCGTTGGATCATTCGCCGTACACATGGATTCTACATTCATTTCTTCTAGAATTTTCTGAGGAGTTTTGTCCGATTGGGATAAAATTTCCTTAGATTTATCCCATATAGCTTTTGCAGTGGATTTTGAGACGAGATCTGTAATTCCTAGACGTTGCCGCAAATCTAGGTGAACCCACTCATATACGGGATTTCCAACAAAATCCTCAAATACTTCGGCTAATTTCATCCATTTCTGAAGATTGGTGGCATTTCCCGTAATATAATTTTCTGGAACTCCTCTTTTTCGCAATAATTCCCACACATAATGGTCAGTTGCGGCTTCAACCTGCCATATATCTGTATAATTCTGGTTGACTAATATTTCATGTGGGTCACTATGGTTATGTGCATCAACAATTGGCAATCCTTTAATTTCTTTAAAGATGGATTGTGCTGTTTTCGAGGTTAAGAGATAGTTCTCATCTAAAAAAACCATACCTAAAGATCCAACAAATTAATTTTAAATCTTCGCACAAGATAAAAATAAACTGAAAGTGTTAATGATAGAAATCAGTATCTTTTATTCGTGGACGACAGGATTTGATAATGAGGGGAAATTTTCAATATAACAACCGATTACATCACCATGTTTTAAGGCAACGGCACGAGGAGTCCCTGTGGAAATAATATCTCCTGGTTTCAATGTCATTACTTTTGAATGAAAGGAAACCAGAAAATCTGGAGGAAATGTCATATTCTGAATGATATTTTCCGCATGGACTTTACCGTTATGAATTGTTGCTACATTAGTGTTAAGTATATCAGGAACTTCATCAGGTGTTAATAAAACGGGTCCAAACGAGAAGAATGTATCAAAATTCTTACTAAAAGTGAGATAGCGTGGATTTTTTCGTAAAATACTTTCTGCAGTCATGTCAATAATGCATGTAAAACCAGCAACAACATCCATCCACTGTTCTTTTAGTACATTCTTGCATTTTTTGCCAATTATTACTCCAAGTTCCGCTTCTCCCGTAGTTTTTTCTGACATCGATGGGAGTACTATTTTGTTTCCATGACCAATTATTGTAGTATCAGCTTTCATAAAGCTAGCCGGAATGGAAGAGAGAGTTTTTTCATCCAAATCCTTCGCATGATCTCGATAATTTAGCCCAATCCCCCAAATTTTTGAAGGAAATCGATATAACGGAGCGATTTTTACAGTGGGTAGCGATATATTGTTAATCTGAGAAATAGCAGATAGTTTACTCTGTACATGACTTTTCAGTGTGTAAAACTGATCGTTCATAAAAATTTCATCTAAATGGATAGGAAATTCCCATCCATATGTTTCATTCACGGATTTCAGCGGTATAACTTTATCTCCAAAGATTAATCCAGATTCTTCGGCTTGACCTTGATAAAAACTTATGAATCGCATATCTTATTTGCATTTGATTTTCCTAATATAAAAACTATTTAGAGATGTTAGAATTTGTATAAACATGGAATACCATATGCCTTATGGTAAAGATCATATCTCCATTTCGATACCGGATTCGATCAATCAAGTTGAGCTTAAATTACCAACACATCCCACTGTGAAATTTCCTGAAAAATTACTGTATTCAACATTTGAAATGCCAATTCAGTCTAAATCCTTAAATGATATAATAGAAAATAAATTACCTGTCTCAACAGTTGTAGTAGTTGATGATCAAACCCGTAAATTCCCTCACAGATTAATTTTACCTCCCTTGTTGAAATATCTCGAAATCCACGGAATTTCTAATACTTCAATAACAATTCTAGTAGCGACAGGTGTGCATCGACAACCCACAAAAGCTCAATTGGAATACTTATTTGGATCAGAAATAGTAAAAAACTACAATATTGCATGGAATGACCAGCAAAACGGAAATTTTGTTGACTATGGAACGACATCAAAGGGAACACCAGTTAAATTCAATAGTATTTATACTACTGCAGATCTAAAAATACTGGTTACTGATGTTACTCTCCATTATTTCGCCGGATATGGGGGAGACCGTAAATCGATTTTTCCTGGGGTAGCCTCTGCTACTTCGATTAATAAAAATCACGCTTTAGTTATGCAAGGGATTTATCCAGGACAAATTGAACGTAATCCTATACATGATGACATGATGGAAGCCGCACAAAAGGTGGGTGCAGATTTCGTAGTTAATGTAAGTTTGGATAGTGAGGGAAACATACTTGATATCAAAAGTGGTGGATTAAAACATGCATTTTTAGAAGCAGTAAAAAAATACAGACAAACATGTGTTATACCAATTAAGAATCAAGCGGATCTGTTAATAATTAGTGCAGGAGGACACCCTTTTGATAGCAACTACCAACAAAGTATGAAAGCAATAATGCAATGTCAAAATGCAGTGAGAAGGGGAGGAAAAGTGATATATTTCGTGAAGGCAGAAAATGGAATTGGTATTCCTGCCTTTAAAAAGTATTTAGACGAATTCCCAAACTCACAATCAATGCTACAATATACTCAAACTCACGAATATCAACAAGGAATGCATAATGCCTACTACTACCGCAAATTCACAGAAGAACATGATGTTTATTATCATACGGATTTACCTAAAGGATATGTAAAAGATACTCTTAATGTAAATACCATCGAGGTCGATCAATTAGCTTTTGAAAAATTGATCTATGATTCTAACACAGTTTATATCATTCGACATGGCACAAAAATGATGATTCAGCTTCATAATTAGAGTTCATTCTTTCATGAAAAACACAATCCAAAATCTATCTTTACTACACCAAGCAAATGGAAAACTAAAAAAAATTGAAAGGATTATTCTTTATAGGGGGGAATGAACCCATTTTTCATCAAACTTTGGGAAATATCCCGTGTTTGTTTAATGATTGCTTCTGCTTGTTCGAAGATTTCAGCACGAGACAATTTAATTCGTGCAAGACCTTGTTCAATTGCTTTCATACCCACTGCTGCGGCTTCTCTTGGGTAAATCTCCCAATCACCCATAGTTGGAATAATTTGGTCTTCTCGTAATCCCTTTTCTTCTTGAACTAGAGCTATTTCTTCAGCTGCAGCTATACACATTTCGTCAGTGATGGTAACAGCACGCACATCCAATGTTCCTCGGAAGATTCCAGGAAATCCTAGAGAATTATTTACTTGATTTTCAAAATCAGATCTTCCCGTCGCAACAATTCGTGCACCAGCCTCTTTTGCATCCCAAGGCCAAATCTCAGGAATCGGATTCGCACATGCAAATACTATTGCATCATCTGCCATAGAAGAAATCCATTCTTTCTTAACTGTATCAGGTCCAGGTTTAGATAAACCACACAAAAAATCAGCACCATTCAGCGCTTCTGCAATTCCACCTGTCAAACCCTCACCATTTGTATTTTTTGCAAGGTCCAATTTATATCCAGTTAAGTCTTTCCGATCTAAACTTAGGATCCCTTTAGAATCCGTGAAAATACACTTTTTCGGATCATAACCTGCTGAGAATAAAATTCTCGAGATCGCAACGTTTGCTGCACCAGATCCAATTAATGCAAATTTCACTTCAGATTTTTTCTTTCCAACTATTTTCAATGCATTAATTAATCCTGCAAGAGTTACACAAGCTGTACCTTGCTGGTCATCATGCCAAACAGGTATGTTCACCTCAGGATCCGCTCGCAACGTATCCAATACTTTGAAGCATTTCGGTTTTGAAATATCCTCCAAATTTATACCACCGAAGGTGGGTTGAATCCATTTCACAATCTGAATTATTTGGTCTGCATCTAAATCCGGGCCTATACATAATGGCCAGGCATCTACTCCCCCTAAATATTTAAATAATAGAGCTTTTCCTTCCATAACAGGCATTGCAGCTTCCGGACCAATATCCCCTAATCCCAAAACACGGGTTCCATCGGAAACAACAGCGACCGTGTTCCACTTGTGAGTATGTTTGTAAACTAACTCTTTATTCTTGTGGATTTCTCGGCACGGGGCGGCAACACCGGGTGAATACCAAATCCCAAAATCTTGGAAATCCCGAATTGAGCATCGGGGAACAGTTGC
>JAEOTN010000484.1 GCA_016839865.1 Promethearchaeota archaeon
AAGGGATTTCCATGCATAGGCGTATTGCATTCTATCCTTACCGATGAATTTTTCTACAAAATCCATATCTGTTTCAATGAAAAAGGGTTGAATAGATGCAATAACTTCGGATTTTGCCATTCTCTTAACCAAATCTTTGGCCAAAATCTGACAATGAGTTAATATAGGACGATAATCATGCTTGTAGATATTCTCATAACAATCTAGAACAATTTCTGCTCCTTTATCTCCGATTACATGTGTTTCAAGCTGCCATCCTTTATTATCCATGGATTTGATGATATCGCATAATTTTTCCTTGGTGTGAATAGGAACGCCTTGATCAGCACTATTTTCATAGGGTTCTCGCATAGCAGCAGTTTGAGCACCTAAGGATCCATCTGCAAATAATTTAACGCGTCCTAACCTCAGCATATCATCTCCCAATCCTGTTTTTGCGTGTGGTTCTTCTTGATAAAGCAAATCTAGTTTCTTATGTTTAGGACAAAAATACACTCGTAATGTAAGTTCATTCTTTATCGCTTTATATACAGGATAGCATTCTTCATCCAGAGTGTGTACTGAGGTGATACCATAAGCATTTAGAACTTTTTGGGACTTTTTCTGCCATCGGATCCTATCTTTAAGGGTGGGTTTAGGTTCAATTGGTTTAATTAGATCCATTGCATTTTCACGTAGAATGCCTGTAGGATTCCCGGATTCGTCTCGATCTATAACACCACCATCAGGATCTGGAGTGTTTTTCGTAATACCGGCTTTTTCTAGCACAATTGAATTGGTTACTATGATATGAGTGCATACTCGTTTCAAAACGATAGGATGTGTTGTAGAAATGACGTCTAGATCTTCTTTTGTTGGGTATCTATTTTCTCGAAATTTTTCTTGATTCCACGATACGCCATACACCCAATCTCCTTCCGGAACCTCTGCTACCTTCTCCTTGACTTTTTGAGTCATCTCTTCTATGGATTGAATAGTACGTAAATCTACATACTCCATATATTTCCCATAACTAATAGCATGGATATGTGAGTCAATAAATCCAGGTAATATAATCCCGGAATATTCTGAAATATGAGGGAAATTGGTTTTTTCTTTCTCAAATTCTGAATCGTCTAATAATCGAGAGATTCTCCCATTTTCTACGATCATAGCTTTATAATATTCATTAGGAGTATCCACTGTGTAAATCCTATCTGCAACAAACACATGGACCATAAAAAAAGATGACAATGGTTTGATAATAAGCTGACTGTTCTATCTTTATTAATATTAAATTGCACTTACAACATGAAATCCAAAAAAGGTGAAAAAGATCAGAATGAAAGTATGGATATTACACGATAGTAAACTCGGAAATGGAAAATTAATTGCTGAGACCATGGAGAAAGTATTGAAATCCTCTGCAGAAGTACATGTGGGACATGTAAAGAAAGTAGATCCCAAACAGGTTGCAGAAGCTAAACCTGACGTTGTAATCATAGGAGCGGCTATTCGCGCTTTTTTCAGTAGTCCATCCTCAAAACGTTGGATTAAAAAATTCAAGAAAGAGATTGCAAACGTTAATTACAAAGTTCCATTCGGAGCAGTGTTTTTAACACATGCGATGCCGAAAAAAGGAGCTGATTTATGGGGTAGAAGGTATCAGAAGGTGTTTATGGGACCAGAATTTGTGAAAGTCCATCCTGAGTGGTTATCAGGACGATGTCGTGGACAAGAAGGTCCTCCTCCGATGGATGGAGTATTGGAGTTCTTTGAATCTTTTGCGAATTCAATCCCTGATTTACTCTAGTTCTTCATTTTTTTCGTGGTGCATATAGCAAGTAGGCGCGCAAGGACCACCTTCATCTTCAAATCGTAATAGATCCAAAAAGTCTTCTTTTGACATGTCGTCTGTCTTCATATATTAACCAATTTTCTACGTAACATAATTACTTGGATTATAAGATGAAAAAGAAAATGAGAAAAAACTAATATCTCATTTTATCTTTATGGTAGATGTTTGGATCATACGTTGGGGGCCATTTTGGGGCAGTATCAAGGATTAAATCAATTTCATCCCAAGTATTATTATCAAGAGTGACATCGGATGCCTTGATGTTTTCCAGAATTTGCTCGGGTTTTGAGGCTCCTACGATAGTACAAGATATTTCAGGACGTTTTAAGATCCATGCAAGGGCAAGTTGACTCAGTTTCAAATCGTGTGATGATGCTATTTCCGTCAATTTCTTAAGTTTAACTAGGTTTTCTTTTGTTAAATTCTCTTTAAGAGATCCCATTGTCTCCCCTCTGCTACCTTTGGGAATCAACCCATCGTTATACTTCCCTGTTAATAAGCCCTGACCAAGAGGTGAAAACACAGTAAAGCCCATACCATGTGTTTTAGCAACCGACATGATTTCCAGTTCAATATGTCGGTAAAACATGTTGTACATAGGTTGTTCTACGATTGGTCTATGAAGTCCGAATTCTTTAGCGATAGCATTGGCTCTCTCAATTTGAGCAGCTGTCCATGCACTTGTTCCCCAGTAGTTAATCTTACCTTCTCGGATCAAATCATCGAGAATCATCAAAGTTTCTTTCAAAGGAGTAGTATAGTCATACCGATGCATGAAGTAGATGTCAATATATTCCATTTGCAAACGTTTAAGTGTCCCATCAATTGCGTTACGGATGTTTTTTCGACTTAATCCCCATCTATTTACATCATAATCATTAAACGGCCAAAAAACTTTGCTAGATATCACATAATCGTCCCTATCGTGAGTTTTATCTGCAAAAAATTTCCCAATTACCTTTTCTGCACCACCATGAGCATAAATTTCAGCAGAATCGATAAAGTTAATCCCATTTTCTAAACCTGTTTTCAGGCATTCCATAGCTTTTTGTTCCTCGACTGAACCACCATATGTGAGCCATGAACCTAATGAAATCTCACTAATACGCAGTCCTGATTTTCCTACTTTTCGATATTTCATGATTTATCACCTATACCTATCTACATCGCACTAGTGTCTATAAAATGCATTCTTATAACTCATCAATTTTTCTCAGTTTCACTATAGATTTTATATTATTAGGGGGAACACTAAGAATATGGATAAAAAGAAGCTATTTTGGATGATTTTTCACATCACTATAATTACAATTCTTGTTTTTCAGATTGTGTATTGCATTTATCAATTCTACAACACTGCAGGAGCATTGATCTTATTCCAATCTGCGACAGAACTTGATTATGAAACTATGGTGGTTCGTCGTTTGTATGCCATAGAATTTTGGATATCGGTTCTTGGCTTGGTTATTTATCTTGCAATTGTCTATAAAAAACAACTATCCAAGCATCTAACCAATGAAAAAAAAGATAGAGAATAGATCTAATCTGTTCTTTCGTTAGTTATTTCTTGAGGGGGAGCAAGATCTGGACCCTGATAATGGTATGAAATATCTGTAGGTTGAATTGGATGAACCCATAAAATTGGCTCAGGATTTATCAATGTACCTTCTATGTTGAGGGCATCCCCTCTATTACCCTTCTTTTTACGTTTCACACTCCACACCATTAACCATTCTATTGTGCCAATAAATTTGATTTGTTGCCATGCATACAATATGAGTGCTACTATTGAAGCGTCGACAACGAGCAATATCATCATCATACCGAAAGGAAGTTGGTTGGTATTAATGAAATCATAACTAGTGAATATTTTACTAAAGACCCATCGAATAGGATACTGTATCCACAACAAGCAGTACGCTGTGAGTGCTAGGACACCCCACCTTCTAATATGTCGCGTTCTTCTGATATATTTTTTCAATTTCACCTTCTTATTGAACTCAACCATCCACATAAAAAGTAAAATACCGATGAATTGCATTCCCAGGCTAAGAAAAATAAACCAAGTAGGATGAATCTGGAAATCAAGCTCAAAAACGGGAGTCCAAAAAATTAACCATATTACTCCCACCACCATCAAGAAAAATCCACTGATCAATCCCCAAAGTAAAAGCTTTTTCCTATCGATTTTAAGTGCAAAAATTAGCCCTATTATTGCTCCAAAAAGAAAATACGCCATATGTGGAATTAATGGGGATTCACTCGCTAAAAATTGAGAAATTAGGAATTGTAAAGGATAATCCCACCACCCTCGAAAAACACTTGGAGCTCCATATTGAGGATAAATATCACTTGATAGATTGAGAGAATTGACAAGATAATATAGAGGTTGGGGTAGAAAAATCACAATAAGCGTAATTATTCCTAATATGATGCAATTTCTAAGAGTTTTATTTATACCTCCTTTACGAGTTAACATAAAGAATATTAATGAAGTGAAGATCACTGACAGTGCGATGTTTTCCAGAGCGTCAGGAATGTACATTTTTGACCAGTTTTCCCATGGTCGAAAATGCCCCGTTTCTAACCAATCCCTGGGAGTTGACCATTCATTCAGAAATACTTCACGAAATAGCCCCCAAATAAATAGAAATAGTCCAAAACCCAATTGTTTCTTCAATATGGATTTCCGATCATGTCCTTGTTGAATTGCGTTAGAAAGAGAAATAACATGTCCAATTGCACTTATCATTAAGAAAAATCCACGCCAATGACCGAAAATGAACACTAATACCGCAATAAATTGATAAAAAATATTCAAATCCTCTAAATTTGCTGTAGCTTCGTCTACCAAACTACTTGTGAGTAAGATGATATGAACAACTAAATCTCCAATGATTGCTAAAGCCCGTAAATAATCTAAAGATAAAATTCGTTTTGACATTAGAAACACATCTCCCGCAATGATATCTACTTAAATTCAGATTATAATCTAAAAAGTTTATTCAAAAGAGTGAGATAAAGTAGAATCCACAGAAATAAGGTTTAATAGAGTTTAGAAGTGTTTGATGTGTGAATTTGTCCATTCCATTTCAAAGAACATATCGTGGAATTCTTTGTCATCAATAATATCGATTTCTTTCTTTTTCACTTGCTCCATCTTTACAAGGAATGCTTTAATCCGTTGGAGTTCTTCATCTTTCATATATTTCTGCTGGGCTTCCTTGATGCTAGCAACGACTACATCAACAGTAGGAGGTATCCCACCCATCATTTTGTGGATTTTTCTCTCGAGACGACGATATAACAGTACGAGTGCCTGATTATACTCCTTATTCACACGATACCAGTTGATTTTCTCTGCAAAGAACGAGCTGGTTCGGAATTGGAGCTCCCGTATTTCTTCTTCTACTTCTTCTTCTCGTTTCTTTTTACGCCTTCTTTGGTCTTTATCCTTAGGTACCCATCGTGCAATAATTCTAATAGCCCATAAAGGATAAATCCACGAGAGGAAAGGATTGGTAGACAACCAATTGATATACCCTTGGAACATACCGAACATTGCTGCAGAATTAAATTCTCTTCTACCATAGGGAGCGTTATGGGATTCGTCAAATACAATTGCATAACTGCGATCTCCACCTGTTAACCATTCTATGATATTATGAGCAAATTGCATATTGTGATATCGTGTAATTAATTCATTGTTGAATAAAGAAGCATCTGCTGAAACAAACATTCGACCTCCAGTTAACTCCTTTGCTGCAAATGGTACTTGAGCATAGCCACCTAATGGAAGCCCATCTGGGAAATACAAACCTGCTAAATCAGCTCCAGAGAGCAGACCTGTAGATGCTAGAATTCCGAGACCGTCATAAATTGCATCAGGAATTGGGAAATTGTCATCTTCATATACGTATTTTTCATCTCCGTTTACATCCATGAAGGACAAAGTCGCATGAGTTCGTCCAATTGCTTCCCAGCCAAAAATGCTAAGGAAATCTCCACCTAAAATTGAGGATGCTCGCGAAAGAACAACTTGACTCACTCCAGCTGTTGTAGGATGCCCGGTGAAATCTGTTATTATCGGAAACCATGGTGCTGTATCATAAGAACTATTATCAAACAATGTGCCCTTTGGAAACAGTACTAGTGGGACATCTGTTAAACTACCCACTGATGCTGCAGAGGATATGAACATTTCTGTCATAAGGGAAGTTGTACTCCCATGATCATCACAGATTAACATGGAAAAACCGTGAGATTGATTAAACATTTCAATAAAGAACGGTATTTCAGCCAGAGGATTGTAAGATTGCTTCGGATCAAATACAACGAGGCAAACACTACGATTCATTCGAATTAATGAACTTAAAGAAGATTGAATAGCATACGTTTCATATCCCATAGTGTCTTCAACATAAGTACGAAACTCAGAATTTCCTGTCTGACGGGGATTGTAAACCGAGTGATCTCGAAAGTTCATCCCTCCATCGATTACATGGCCTAGTAGAGGAATCCATGCAAAAATAAATAATACCATTAACAAAGCTTGCTGTAAACCCCATTTCGATTTTTTAGAACGCCTGAATTCCCGAATTGCTCGTAATCCACTTCTAACAAGTCTAATGATGTATGCTAAGGGGAATAAATATACCAAAAATCCAACCATGCTTTTATAACCTGTAGCTCCGAGGAATTCAGGAGTTGGTTGTAAGAAGGCTGAAACGGAAGCGAGTATGCCAAAGATATGAACCAGCACAATCATAACCCAAATGACAACAACCATTGTATCAGTCTCAGGTTCCAAGTCACGGAAAGATTTCTTCATTCGATTAACAGTTCGAAAACTAGCAATATACCAAATAAATCCTACAGTCCCATTGAAAATGAGTTCTCCATTAATCTGATTTGTATCAATTATTATCCAACCGAGTAATTCCACTATAGATCGAGACATCCACGTCATGTACAACCCTAACCATATGAACATGACCGTATTGCACAAAATTGGAATCACACGTGGCCATTTCTTTCGTATTATTAAACTAAAGATGAAGATGCCTAAGGCAATAAATACTGGTAGTAATCCCATAAAATCAAAATATCCATAAGCAAATGCATTCACGATGGTGAATATAGCACTAGAGCTTTCTCCAGAAAATTGGACAAACAAAGAGAGAAAAAGTAACCGGAGCGCTGTACCGATAGGCGACTGGAGACGATAATATCCTTTCTGCCTTCTCCGTTTTTTCTTCTTTGTTGTATCTTTTGCCATATGTATCCCTTAGCTGAGTTATTCTCTTTACAAATTTAAGGATGGAAGTCGATGTCCACTCATTTCCCGGTATATTTTTCCAAATGCTTCCACTATAGTGAGGAAAAACTCCGGCGTGGATGGATATCCCCCATAAATCGCTTTTTCTATTTGTTGGATAAAGGGATAGATGTTAGCGGGATCCTGACCATATTGTTTTACCATAATTATGGCGAAATCTCGGATGGTTTGCGAGAAAGTTTTACGAACACCATGTTTTTGGAGTGCTAAATCAGTGTATATGGTGTACAGATAAGCAATTGCTTCCTTAATCCTATGTGTGTTATATAAAACTTTCACATTCTTTAGTTTAGATGAAACATTTAATCCTTCTTGAGTATCTTTCTTTCTTCGTGCCATATATTAACCCTCTTAGGCGTTTTGGTACTATTTTTTTTCTATATTGGTTGTAGCGAATATTAATGCTTTATTTATTGTGGTGATCTTAATTTTACTTGATTTAACTGAGTTGGAATGTGGGTAGAGGTCGTTCCATCAGTTCTAGATAAATTCGACCAAACAATTCAATTGATTGATTAAATATTTGGTCGTTAAAGGGAAATCCTCCATATATTACTTGTTCGATTTCTTGGATGAAGGGATAGATATTTTGAGGATTTTGTCCGAATTGCTTTACCATAACTATAGCAAATTCGGTAGTCGTTTGGGAGGATTCTTTTTCAATTCCGTATTTGAATAATGCGATATCCGTATAAGTAACATATAAATATGCTAAGGCTTCTTTGATTCGTCCCATTCTATAGAGCATTGCCACATTATTTAATCGGGCTTCAATGTCTGCAGCTATTTTACTTCTATCTTTTTTTACCCGACGTTTCATTAACCATCGTTGTAGGATGACGATTCCTACAATAGCACCAGCGGCAGCAACTCCAATTACGATGAATTGCCAAGGAATATTTGTAAAAACAGTAGCAGTTCGGACAGTAAAAGTACTTTGAACTGTCCATGTAATCGGAACTTCCTCAGGACCCCATTCAGACATGTACTTAATAACTGTAACGGTTAATGTGTATTCTCCTTCGTAATCGAATACAACCGGAGTAAAAATGTAACTTCCTCCTGCGGTTAGGGTATAATTATCAATAATATTTGTACTAGGACCAACTAATTGGACGGTTACATTAGACCCCCTAAGTAAAACCGTATCATCCGTATCTTGATGTACAATAATTGTGATTGTGTTGGATTGATTAATATACATTCTTCGAGGCATGTTAAACTCTACACCTATATCGCTAATGGTATGGAAAGTGCCTTGTTTGGTGTCTCCAATTAGGTTAGAATCTCCATCCCAATGCAGGATATAGGTGGAATATTGAGTTCGAATTTCTACGAAATCATAATATCTACCGTCAGGTTGAACCGTGATATTCTTATAATATTGTCCGGTACCAAGATCTCCATACCAAAATTCCATTTCGAAAGAAGGTCCACTATAGGTGGATCCTGAACTTAATTCAATTGCCCCGCTAATACGATAATTCTCATAAGCCTTACCTTCTAAACCAGGCAAGAGAGGAGTAGTTGAGGTTTCTTCATCCAATAGGATACTTATTGACGAATCGACGTCAAGATAGAGTTGAGTGTAGCAGAATGTATCATAACCGGCTGATTGAGTGATATTTGCTTCGATTTTCACATCAGCAGTAACAGACCAATCAGGTTCAACTGTAAATTGCAGTGCAAAATCTCCAAATGAATCAGTAGTAGTAGTTACCCCTGTTTTAGGCACATCATCTGCAACAAGATAGATTTCTCCACCTATATAGGGATCCCACATAAAAGTACCTCCATTCCAAACTTGAGCGTGTCCATAAACGATTACGTCATCTCCATGGGTAGCTGAAGTCATATTTAAACTTGATAAGGTAACATTACCGGTAATTGTACGAATAGAAGCTTGAGGAGTTTGAAGATTTTGGTTAGGATGTTCCGGTCGGAAAGAAAAATTAAATGACAGACAAATTACGACTAACAACAAGCAACTCGTGGTTGCCTTTATTATTAGGTTAACACGTGAATGTCCACTTGTGGATGCAAAGCGTTTTCTTAGCGTTGTGACGAGGGACATTCGATTCTACTACTCCATGTTCCGTTCCTTGTAATATGTAAGAGTTTGTTTAAGTTGGCTAAATAAGTTTCATCTCCAAAAAAAGGGGAAAATTTTTGTTATGGGGAATAAGCAGCTTGGGCTCGATCGCCATCAATTCCTGTTGTTCCAAAGTATTCCACAAATATGGTATCAGTATTCGGCCATGTTAATGAAGCGATATAGTATTCAAAATATCCAGAACCATCTGTTGTAACTGTATTTGAATGTAGTTCACTCATCCCACTATCATAGAAGTAAACAGTGACCGATACTCCAGCTAGTGCCGTGCCATTATCATATGTAAGATACCCACTCACGTTCACAGGATTACCCATCACGAATGGTTGAGGTCGAAAAGTGGCAGATATGATGCTATCTGCGTTTACTTGAACTGGATAAGTGGCAGAGGAAGTGGATTGAGCTGGATTATTATAATCTGCTTGACATTCCGGAGAGTTATCCTGTTGGTACCCAGTATAGGTAACACTTACATCATAGCTAAACTGGAAATGAATAGGCATTCTCCAATAGATTTGGAAAGTCCCATCCGATTGACTTGTGTAGGTATATCTCCCTGTAGAAGGAGCATTCCAAGTAGATATTTCATCAGTTCTATCTATCGCTCCATCCATTACGTCTAATCGAATTTCTGCGTCTTTAACAGGATTAGAATTACTTGAATCTCTGAGTACTCCTGCAATTATCATTTGAGTTCCGCTATTTCCTCTAGTTGCAGGTGTAGGAGGTGGTGTGGTAATTACCAAAGTTACAGGAGCATTCAAGTAAATTTGGGTATAGTTTTTTACTGTGCTGTATTCTACACTTACTAAATTAAGGCCAGCAGTCCATGAGGCATCCAGAGTAATTCCATAATCGATTTCTCCAGAACTATTAGTGTACTGTGTTGAGCCTAATTGTACACCTCGATTTTCATCATAAAAGTTTACACCAACACCAGACTGAGGAGAACCTGCCTGCCATATACGAGTATATAGGTTCACTGAAGACCAGCGACCATATGAAGGAGCAGTACTTCCGAAGTAACTGGATTGTGTGGGAGTTCCATCGATCTCAAATTCAACATTTATATTGCTTGGATCAGTTATGGTAATGAGTTCATAAGTAGACACGTCGTTAAATGAAGCGTCATTGTAAGTAAATCCACCAGGTAACTCCCAATCACCATTGAAACCCGTATATACTTCATAATCACCCAGAGGGATAGTTGCTACAACTCCATGATTTCGAGCAGTAGTTCCGGAGAAGACTCCCGTCGAGCTGAGGAAAAATGTGGAATCTCCTGTGAGAGAGCCTGTATAATCTGCTAATGTAGAAGCGTCCCGTAATAAAACTCCAATATAGCCATATCTACTAGGTGCCATTATTCCAGGATCGGAATCGAATAAATCTCCTTCCACAATTAATTCTGAAGTTCCTCCAGTGCGATCCACGATAGGACCAGGAGTATTAGTAATTCGAACTGTGAGAGCTTCATCCACAACTAAATAATAGGATTGATTTAATCGCCCTCCGCCATTTGTCCATACTCCATAGAGCTCATGTACGCCTGCAACCCAGTGACTATAATCGGAGCCAAGAGAATAGGTTGTGGAAGCAGTTCCATCTGGGGCAGTCACTAGAGTAGTTAGGACAAACTGATCATAAGTGCGATCTCTGATCTCTACAATTCCACCACTTACATCTGTTGATCCTTGTCGTAAATAAATATCAAAATCAATGGACTGGGCGCGCGTTTTTGCAAATGCAGTATCTTCTACTACCGCTCCACTATCCACGTAAAGATCAAATATTTTTTGATTATCATCAATAATTTCGAACGATAAATCGTTGCTGGAATCATCGATCAATCCTCCAGGGATTGTAATATCTTCGGCAAATCCGGTGACAGGATTGATAATATTATACGTTCCGTTAAAATCGACTCTAAAAGTGTAGTTTCCTTGACTCACATAATCAGAGATCCGAACTATTTCATTTATTGCACCATTACTGTCGACTTTTATTGCATCATAAGGGGGATCGATGCTTCCTGATATTGCTGAACTCCCTTGTACTACAACTGGATGCAAGATCGCATTTTTCACACGATTCCCATTTTCCGGATCGTATATGTATGCAGCAACTTGAGTATTATTGGTGGTTGCACGATTGATTGAAGTCGGATTAAGTGAAGTCATAAATACATTCACATCATCATCTAATATGATTGCACATGCATTACGTTGAGTTGCGGTATATTGAGCTTCAATAAAGTGTGCACCTGCAGTCAAGCTTGTATTTACGTCTAATACAAAAGTTGCACGTCCAATTCCATTTGTGACCGCAGATCCCAAAGAAACATCCTCGGTGTGATCATGGAATGTAATAGTTTCTCCAGGCATTCCAGAGGGTAGTTCCGCTGTAATCTCCACATCAAATCCTCGGTATGTAACTTGTTGTGTGGAATAAGTTCCGTTTATTAAAATATTAAGAGGATCTCCCGTGGTACCATTACCGGGTGGGGGTGCAAATGTAGCTCCAGTTAATATAAACGGAGTGAATTCATCTGGATTTCCATACATCATGGGCATGTATACTTCATTCCATGCATCGGTGTTAACCATTCGAATTTCTCGATAGGTTCCATATCCATCATTCTCATTAGAAGTAAAACGCGAATTGTAACCCGCTGCATATCGACAAGGAACTCCGAACCATCGCGCAAGCATTACAAAGGATGCAGCAAAATCCATTGGCAACCCTTCTGTGCCAGAGAGGAACCATTCCACTTGATCATCCCCGCTTCCAGGGCGTTCTAATGGAAAAGAGGAATCGATAGCATAATTTGTTTCTAAATAAGTACGAATATGGTCAACAATATCATAGGTCGATACGTAAAGGGGAATATCGTCACCATACCAACCTGTAGACATCCAGATACTATCGTTGATATCCAAGACGGCGGATTGAAAAGCGGGTTTATCAGACGCGTACACGTACTTATCTCCCCCTGGGAATTGTAGATATTGGCTTTTAATCGTTGCAGGAGCATTGTCCGGTACGTCCGAATTAAATTCGAAATGACTTTCAGGTGAGGGGTAATTACCATATAAATTATACGTTAAGTTACCTTCTACCGCGCTATCTTGAGTAAACACAATAGAGGAACCATTTTGCGAATCAACACTTAAAGTATAGTCTACTAGACTGCTCTCTGTAAGTCCGATGATATTAAGATCAGGATAGGGGAATACACTAGGTAAGGCTAATCCTACTTGTTGCTCTGCTCCATGAGGAAGCCATACTTCATAATTATTCGGAAAAGCAAATGAATCATAATTTTCATCTAATCCAAAGTTATAATCAACAGAACGTGCCCATCCATTTCCTTGATATTCATCAAACGCACTATAGCGCCATAATGAATCATCTTGCAGAGCACCTCCAGTTCGTTCATATACACGGAATGCTACAGTGTTAAATTGGTCTACATCAGTGAAATTACCGAACATACTAGATAAAAATGGAAGTCCAGATAGAAGATCTAATAATGAAGGATCAAATGATCCCCAATCATCCGGGGGGGTGAAATTTGGTAGAGAAATCGGAGAATTAATTGTGGTAAAGGGATCGGTATCACTCAGAAGATCCACTGATTTTATTTTTCCTCGTTGAAAAATTGCTTCTGAAACTACTGCAGAGAGGTACCATCCTCCCACTACTAATGCTACTATAATACCCAAAGAGATCAATTGCTTTTTTAAACTACCTTCAGGTTTAGGTTGCTCCGACATGATATCCTACCTAATGATTGTTTTTTGACTTAAAGAAAATAGCCGATATCAGTTTATGAATGAATTTCGCATAAATAATTAACGAGTTCGGCTACAATAGAGGTAAATTCCTCCTTTATGAATTACAATTATATTTAATTCTCTCAACCTAAGTGAATTTTCTTTAGTCATCTTCGTTTAAAGCATGTATTTTTAGGAATAATTAATGAATTGGCTAAAATGTTTTTAAAGAACAAATCGCTCGAATATATATGGAAAAAGGGATATTTGTAGTAATTGATGGTATTGATGGATGTGGATCTACTACCCAAACAACAAAACTAGGAGGAAAACTGATCGAAAACGGAAATAAGGTACATTTAACCCGAGAACCTTCCAAACTACCTGTAGGCAAATTACTACGAGATTATCTGCAAAATGAAACTGCTCCGATTGCAACTGATGCATTGTTATTTGCAGCTGACCGAGTGGAGCATTATTATTACGAGATATTACCAAAATTAGAAGAGGGTTACGTCGTAGTAAGTGATCGTTACGTAGAAGCTTCTATTTCCTATCAAACTGCCCAAGGTCAATTAGAAGAAAAAATTGAGAATTCTCCCTTCAAGGAAATGAATAAAGAATGGGTTATGACTATAAATCGCTTTGCTCCTAAACCAGATCTCACTTTTATAATTGATATTGATCCACGAATTTCCCTATCTCGAAAACATCCTACAATGGCATTAGAGAAATTCGAAACTGTGACATTTTTGGACGCGGTGCGCAAAATTTATCTAGATCGTGCACAGGAACAAAACCACATAGTTTTGGATGGAACACAGTCTGTAAATGAAATTTCTAAACTTATTTTCAACATTTTATCTGAATATATTCCCTTGGAGGAGTAAGCTGATGTCCCATCGTTGTGAAATATGTAAATCCACAATTAGTCGAGAATGGTATAATTGCGTTGTGTGTGGTGCAGAATTATGCGAAGAATGTGGGGTTCAATGTGAAAAATGCAAAGGAGAATACTGCATTGGAGGCGAATGCGGAGATGATTATCAAGACGAGCTTGTAGACTATAATTTCTGTTATAACTGTAAATAACCGTTTACAGAATGAAGATATTTTCTTGGATTAGCATTATATAACGAAGTAATGTACACCCCCAAAATAAGCCTAATCCTATGAATAAACATACCATAAGCACTTGAGCTTGTGCAGTTTTTGCCGTTCTTATTAATCCAGCAATACCAACGATTTGCAAGATGGTTCCAACGATGGCAATTATACTTGCAATTATTGGAAGTCTTACGTAATAATAAAGAAGCCAGAACAAATAGTATTGAACCACTCCCGTAACTAACATAAAAATAGGTTTGGTACGACTCATAGATCGCTGGGTGGTTTCAAGTGCCATTTTAGAATAATTGTTTCTTTATACTTATTATTTTTACCCTAGTTAGGGAGACTAATCTCTTTGTACTCTAACTATGAAGAGATTATTTGAGTTTAAGAATTGATGGAAAAGCACGCATGATAATACCTAGGAATTAAAGGTACAGTAAAGGAGTATCCATTCCAAATTTAAATACACCGAATCCTTATCGAACTAGCTGTACACGGCGCCAATTTCAATTGGTAGTATAACGAGATGGAATGCCATGAAGAAAAAGACAGGTGAAATCTTTGTTACACGGAAGTTTGGACTGAAACCATGCAAGAATTCAGAACCAGTTCCGAATGATATTTTTTCTCGATTTCAATCCTGTGTCTGTTTAATGATCCGACATGGCATCTGGTTGGATGCTTCCCATTTTGAGAATGAGGGATTGATGGGTGTGAAAAAATTCTATAATTTTCTACTACAAAAACCCATTCTACACGAGAAATTATCCAAAATGCGCATTCGCGAGCGTTTAAGGCGGTGTGCGGCACAACATGCATACTTCATGATTCGTGAGCAGAAATTTCGTGCGGAGATACTCCGTGTTTTATCCACGCTATTACTCAGGGAATTTGAATGTATACCTATTTTACGTAACGCCAAACTACCCAAAGGATATTATGAGCAAATAATAAACCTTCTACCCTTCCATTCCTCCCAATCTTATGTCTTTTACGACAATGTCTTTCGTCACTTGCGTAACATCCTTAAGGATGAATTAAAAGAGATAATTAATAGAGATGCGAATTCCTCCCCCTTGAACTCCGAGAACATAATAGTAAATTTCACAAGTTTTTCTCAGCTCCATTTAAAACGGTTCTGTACAACAATCTCGCGGACTCTAGGAAAGCGTATAAAAGCAATCGCGAAAGGAAACGGTCCTAGATATGGTGATGGAAAGTTTGATTCTGTTTTATATAATTTATTCCCTCATTCAAGGGGTACTCCCAGTGATTGGAAAAAAATCCGAGGTAAGTGGTATAAATCCTTCCTTGCATCGCTACAAGCCCAAATAGACAGCACGGACAAGAAAGCATTTTTCAGCAAAGTTAATTCCACATTTCTGAATCGCATGGAAGGTTTTCACTTGGTAAATATATTCTTTCGGAAAAAGAAACTTCATTCTTATGTCCAAAGTGCTAATAATAATGGATTTCTTGAGTATTTAACGGAGTGTGCCGTGCTTGAACAGGAATATCATTATCTGGAATCTAAGAGGAGTAAGTTTGAACTTAAGTTGCAAACATTGCTATCCTGTATATCCCGAAAACCGCTTGAATTTCTTAAGAAACCACAATTCAAAGGCTCTTCTATTCCCCTTGGTTCCGATGATGGACAAGTATATAGTCTAACACTAGAACGTGATGACGAAGTTGGCTCTATTACACAAGTAAAGGTTATTCTCTCCTTCCAATCCCAACTAAAGCATGAGTTTCTCTTAAAAGATGTGGAACGTTTCTCCAATATGATAGGGGCGGGATACTCTCCTAAAAAGGGCACGATTACTAAATCACTTGGAAAAGGACTTGTGCTTTCAATTCCATTCAGAAAGAAAAGTCCCCCTAAGTTGACTGTACATCCACAAAATAATACATTCGAAGTTGTTGCTGGTGTGGATCTTGGCTTGAAAACTTTAGCAACGGTGGGTATTGAGCAACTCCCTAGGGAGTACGATACCCTCACTCGTAAAGAGGTTCAAGAGTTAGCCAGATACTTTATTGATCAAGAGCAAATCCTCGGTTCCAAAGACGAGTGGATGACTCGAAAAAAGTGCATCCCCTTAGTGGGACATCAAAATATGAAACGTCATTTACTCAACCTTTGCGCACACGCACGATACTTACAGAAAAAGAAGGGGAATTACAAGAACAGACACATAAACAATTACAGACACAAGATTACCTATCGTAATTTACATACTCAATGGAAAAGTGCATGGCGAAAAATCCAAAATATTCATAGAGAACTTGCGAATCAAGTAGC
>JAEOTN010000485.1 GCA_016839865.1 Promethearchaeota archaeon
CGTATACCCGATATTAGATGAAAAATGTCTAAATTTGCTGAACCAGCTCAACCAAAATAACAAAATTTCGAAGAAAAGAAAACAACGTGTGGATTCCATTATTTTTCCCTTTGCATCTACACGCCCTCATCAAGCAGATATCATACAAAATACAGAACAACTTCTTAAAAATAAAGGGAGAATGTTACTCTCTGCTCCTTCTGGTTTGGGAAAAACGGTTGGAACGCTTTATCCCGCATTGAAATTTACCATTGGTGAAGGTAAACGATTATTTGTGGTTACATCAAAAACCACCCAGCAAAAGATGTATGAAGATACCTTGCGGTTGTTTGCTAAGAAAAAGGGAAAATTCAATGCCATAATTTTGACTGCAAAGGAGAAAACGTGTTTAAACTCTACATATGCTTGTGATCCTAATTATTGTTCATATGCACAATCTGTTCCGGATGATTATGAATCAATAATTAAGTCCATCATGAAGAACAAAGTTTTAACATCAAGATATCTGAAAAAAAAGGCTGAAGAACATAAAGTCTGTCCATTTGAACTTGGTTTGGATTGCTCCTTATATTGCGATGTGATAGTAGGGGATTATAATTATGTATTTAGTCCCATTATTAAATTACAGCGATTTTTTAAAGGAAAATATAACGATTGCATATGTATAATAGACGAAGCTCATAATTTACCAGATCGAGCAAGAGAGTATTATTCTCCTGAATTAACTACTGAACTGGTTGAAGAATGTATTGATTATATCCATAATCAAGCAGTTTCCTCGAATTTGAAGAATGCTATTTTATCAGAGCTTAAGGAGCTTCAAAATCATATAAAAAACATTATCCAATCTCTACCAGATTCAAATATACGTGTTTCTACGATATCACTCGATCGAGCATATTTTACTGATAGTCTTGCTAAATTCGAGGATTTGGTGTTATCCTATGTAGGATATTTCATGCAACATTACGAAATGGAACCGATGATGGGAGATTTATTCGTTATATTCGTGAAGCATTTTCATTTCTTCCATCAAATCCTAGAGCAATCTGATAAGGATGAATTTGAACGCCTCGTGTACCCTAAAGAGGATAAAATCAAAATTACATGCAAATCTGCTGCAAATTTTATAGAAAAACAGATGAAAGGATTCTTTTCGGTCCTATGCCAGTCTGCAACTTTACAACCTGTGGGATATTACAGAGCTATGTTGGGATTACCTGATTCTACTGAAATATTTCAATATAATAGCCCTTTTCCTAAAGAAAATAGATTATACTTAGACTATCCCTATGTTTCGACTCGATTTAAAGACCGGGATGCATCTTACAAAAAGATTGCTGAACTCATTCAAGAAACTATTTCACATGAGATTGGTAATTATTTAGCCTTTTTTCCCAGTTTTGCTTATCTACACAAGGTTTTGAATGAATTACATGAATTAGAAATATCAAACGAAATCATTGTTCAAACCAGAGGGATGAGTGAAAAGGCTAGAAAACGAGTACTGTCACAATTGCGTTCCCAGATGAATCCTACACTATTAATTGGAGTTCATGGGGGTATATTTAGTGAG
Source organism: Promethearchaeota archaeon (assembly GCA_016839865.1). The sequence continues at coordinate 1,577 of JAEOTN010000485.1, forward strand.
GGTGTCGATTATTTTGGGGGAATGGCTATTGGAGCATTCATTATTAGTCCTGGATTACCTCAGTATTGTACCGAACAGGAATTAATTAAAAATTATTTTCAAAAATACTATTATCGGGGATTTGAATTTGCATATAGGAATCCTGGAATGACACGAGTTATCCAAGCAGCAGGTAGGATTTTCCGTTCTGAAACGGATAAAGGTTTCATTATACTGGTAGGACAAAGATTTCATACCAATTACTATCGCTCTGTATTGCCAAAGGATTGGGATATTGAAACTCCCGAAGATGTTGCTCTACGTGTAAAAGCTTTTTGGGGAAATGGCGCTGAGGGATAATTTAAAAATAGAAATCTACAATCCTAAGTTGTATGTCTAGATTAGCGAAACATGTGATACTTCTTATTGCTGATGATGTTAGTGGTCGATTGTTCTCACAACTTTACACTGAGGGAAAATTGCCTAATTTAAAAAAACTAGGTGATTCAGGACTATTTACAGATAAATGTGTTACTACTTACCCCTCGATTACTGTGCCTACTCAACCTAATATTATGACAGGTGCTTATAGTGGATATTATCCGAAATCTGGAAGTGGAATTCCAGTGTATCATTGGTTTGATCGGGAAGCAAATCCTCCTCGGTTTCATTATTACACTGCTTTACATGCATTAAAACAGACTCACCATATAGGAGAAAATGTAAAAACGCTATTCGAGCAAGTAGGAGAGGGTAATTCCTATTCTTTAGTTCAATATTGTGCACGAGGTGTTTCCAAAGTTTTTCCCCCTAATAAGCTGATTGCTTCACTTTTCTTATTGACAGTCGTACTTTGGGCGAAAAAACCTGAAGATTCCCATAAAATTGTGACAAAACGACTCATTGATGTGTATAAACATCCTCGGCGATATTTTGGTAATAAAAATAAACCTATCGCTACGACTGCTTTGTATTTTTTGACCGATAATCTTATGCATGCATTGGGATTCGACTCCGATCGATACCTACAAGCCGTAATAGACTTGGATGATGAGGTTGGAAAACTTGTAACCGCCTTGAAATCATTAGGAATTTTTGAAGATACCATTATCGCATTTACCAGTGATCATGGGAATTATAAAGGAGAAATGGCAAAAGATCTCGAACCATTTTTCGAGGAGAAAGGATTAGTCCCATTCAGTATGAAAACTGGGAAAGGTGATTTTGATTGTTCCTTCGGATCAGTTGGTTTCTTTAATTTTCCGGGTACAAATAAATCATGGAAAACTCATCCTACTTTAGAAGAAATGATGAATTTTAAACCCAAGAATGCTGATTCTGAGATAAATCTAATCGATATGATGTTTGAAATTGATGGGGTCAAGTTTGTTTACTATCGTTCTGAAGATAACACACCAACTAAAGGTACTATTAATATCCGAATGAAAGATGCTGACGGAATAATTCATTATGCTCAAGTTGATTATGAAGGTGAGACAACGAAATATTCTTTTACAGATGTAGATGTGTATGGGTATTCTGGTGATCCCACAGCAAAAAAGATGGTGGATGGAAACTATCATACAATTGAGGAATGGTTGGAACACACCTATCATGTAGATTTTCCTATGGTTCCAGATCAAATAGTTAGATATTTCATCAATCCTCGATCATGTGATGTAATGGTTTCTACTGTTGGAAAGATATGCTATAATTATGAACACGGAAAAACAGCTAATGCCAACGTATATTCCCACGATATAGGATTACGGGATTCTATGTATGTTCCTTTAGTAATTGGAGGGGGTTCTGGAATATTGACTCCAAAGATACTTGAGTATTGTAAAACCACCGATATCGTACCTACGCTAGTCAAGTTGCTAGGCAAGGAACCACATTCAAGTGTGAAAGGAAAAAGTCTTGCGGAATAGTGTTGGTTTCCTTTTTTCTATTTTCATTCTTATATTCCAAAAAAAACTAGAACTAGGGTTTTAAATTCACGCACGCTTGAATAGGAATTGTAGATATAAGTGATCCAGTGTGTCGAAAATCAAACTTAAACTAACTAGTGGAGCTACCGTAGACCAAGGAGTTATAATCAAAGGCGGTGGTAAGGAGTTACCAGTGTACACACGAAATGCTGGAATTATTTTCCTTGATCCCGATGATTTAAAAAAACTAAATTTAATTCCAATGGCTGTTGTGAAAGTAACCAGCGTAATGAATGAAGTATTGGTTTATGCACAAATATCTCCAGACGCACCCCATCCTGGAATAGCATTTATGCCAAGGGGTCCATGGGTGAATACACTTATTATCCCAGAAACACATAGTTCGGGAGCACCGATGTATAAGAACACTGAAATCTGGGTAGAACCGGTGACATCTAATGAAAAACCTATGAATATGCCGGAATTGATGAAACATTACTATCTTTCTAAGGAGGATTAATCTTGGGTACTGAACTGATCAAAAATGTTGTTTGTCCCTTCTGTGGATCGAATTGTGACGACATTGAAGTTGAAGTTGAGAATAATAAAATCAAAAGCGTTTACAATGCATGTTCAGTAGGAACAGCAAATTTCATTCCTGTACCTGGTGCTAGACGATTCACATCACCATTATGGCGAGAATTAAAAACTGAGGATTTTAAGGAAATTTCATGGGAAGATGCGTTAGAAAAAGCAGCAGATATAATGGTGGGTAAATCTAGACCATTATGGTTTGGATGGAGCGAAACTAGCATAGACGCGATACGCGAGGGAGTCAAACTAGCAGAATTAACCAAAGGAATCATCGACGGTCAAGTTACCCATTGTCATGGTCCTACGATACAAGCAATTCAGATGGTGGGATATCCCAGTTGTACTCTTGGAGAGATAAAAAATCGAGCAGATACAATTATCTACTGGGGCTGTAATCCCCTTAACGCACACCCAAGACACATGAGTCGTTATACGGCATTTACTCGTGGATTTTTCCGGGAAGATGGAAGAGTAGATCGAACGATAATTGTCGTAGATCCACGACAATCAGATACTGCAAAAGTTGCAGATCAATATTATCAAATAAAGTTGGGAAAAGATTATGAAGTGTTTCAAGCACTTCGAGCCTTAGTTAATGGTAATTCAATCGAACCAAAAAGTGTTGGAGGTATCAAGAAAGGAAAACTCAAGAAACTTGCAGAACAGATGAAAGCTGCAAAATTTGGAGTAGTTTTCTTTGGTTTAGGCCTTACGCATTCAATTGGGAAATCTCAGAACGTTGCTGCGGCGATTCAACTTGTTCAACTATTAAATAATATGAGTAAATGGTCTATTATGCCATTACGAGGCCATTACAATGTTACAGGACTAAATATGGTCCTCAGTTGGCAAACAGGATATCCATATGCAGTAGATTTCTCTCGTGGGTATCCACGATACAATGTTGGAGAGTATAGTACCGTGGAAATGCTGCAACGTGGGCAAATTGATGCTATGTTTTCGATTGCTGCAGATCCAGGAGCCCACTTACCTCAAAAATGCGTTGAACATATGGCTAAAATACCTTTAATTGCTTGTGACCTGCATCCTACTCCCACTACAGAATTAGCAAATTTGGTCTTACCTGGAACTCATGATGGTATTGAAGCAGAAGCGAGTTCCTATCGAATGGATGCCGTTCCCATCCATATGAAGAAGGTTATCGATCCTCCAAAAGGATGCATGCCCTCTAATGCTTATTGGTTAGATAAACTAGTAAAAATTATAGAAAATCGGATTCAAGAGTAAAATGATCACTATATCGGAAATGCGGAAAAAAATCCCTGAAATTATTATCAAAACGGCGGAAGATATTCATGGTCATATGAGTCCAGGCTTGATGACGGGCTTTAAAATGATCTTATTTGGTCTAGATCAGATTTCGATAACTCCAAAGGATAAAGTCATAATTATATCTGAAAGTGTGCGATGTTTGCAGGATGCTGCATTTTGCATTAGTTCATTTCTGATTCAAGAAAATAAATGGCGAGTATATCCTAAAACTTATGATGTAGGTAAAATTTCCATACAGATACATAAAAACTACGATAGACACTCAGGAAATGGAGAGTTATTACGAGTAGTAATTGATCCTGACAAAGTAAAATCCTACACCCTTTTCTACAATTGGTTATACCAAATGGAGAAGAAAAAAGCACCGTTGGAGGAATTATTGAACGATATCAATCGAGCACCAGATGAAGAAATTTTCAAGGTTCTCCCTTTTTCTGGAAAAATGACAGATTTATGCCATATGATGAATAAAAAATTAATTAAATGTCCAAAATGTGGAGAACAAACAGAAAAAGCGACATTTGTTGGGGAAATATGTAGAATTTGTGCTTATTTTGAGGATTAGTTATTTATTCTTCTATCTCTTCATCTGAGCTAAGAACTTCTTCTAATCGCTTTCGGATTGCCTGCACTTCATTTTTGTAAAGTTCATTCTGTTTAGATAAGAGTTTGTATACCTTATCGTTGAAGTTTCCGTCTTCTTCGTAGATTTCCTTGAATGTGTCAACCATTTTTGAATTATAATACAGATAAGTATTTTTTATTAGAATAATCATACCCGATGTTTTTTCATCCTTCAACAGATCATGGAGCTGCCGTCGAATAGTTACTAACTCGGAATGCAATGCACGAGCAATAGAAATATCATCTATACGTTTATTCGATTCTAAGAAAGTCCTGAAATTTCTTAGTTGCAGTTGTGATAAAATGATTTGCAAAGTGAGTCCTACAATGGTTAAAACTAAAATTACAATTGCGACTATTCTTCCAGCTCCTCCTCTATCAGATAAAAAGAAGACTAGTAATACGATAGCCATTGTTATAATAAACCAAGATTTCTTAAGAAACTGCCATATCCGTTTTAAAGTATCCATAAATCTATTCATAGTTATCAGTTAGGTTTTAAGTGAAGTATACCCGAGACAATATGTGATTCCTATAAAATTTTACTTGTTGTAGGAGTGTGTTTCTGGGTCTTCAACAAAACTCTTTTTAAAGTTTCTAATCTACAATAGAACATGGAATCGACTACTTTTACGTACAAATCACATGATGAAAAGGATATTTTTGTGTATAAATGGTCACCTGCAGGAACTCCAAAAGCAACAATGTTGGTAATTCATGGACTTGCAGAACATGCAATGAGATATGAGAAATTTGCAGAAAAGGCAACAGAAGCTGGATACCTTCTTTATGCTCTAGATTGGAGAGGTCATGGAAAAACTGCAGGCTCTGCTTCTGAATTAGGTGTGATTGATAATGATGGTTGGAATTTTGTGGTGAATGATCTCCATTTGCTCGGAAAGAAAATCCAGACCGAACATCCCAATTTGCCATTTTTTATATTTGGTCATAGTATTGGTGCAGAATTAACTCAAGATTATATCATACGCTGGGGATCAGAGCCAAAAGCAGTGATGTTAAGTGGTCCACAATCTCAACAACCCGGTTATCTGCTCTTACTTGGTGAGATGTTAGGAAAATCTGAAATAAAAAAATTAGGTCCCAGAACTCCCAGTAAAACCTTTCAGAAAATGTCCTATGACAAATTCAATCGAGCATTTAGACCAAATATCACTACCAGCGATTGGATAACATCCGATGTAGCGGAAGCAAAAATAGTCGCAGATGATAACTTATGTGGATGGGCTCCATCTACACAATTATCCGTTGAATTGATGCGTGGTTTCAAGAGAATTCATAAAAAATCAAATCGTCAACTAATTCCAAAAAGCCTCCCAATAAGAATCATTTATGGAGGAGCTGACGTTTCTTGTGGCGGAAAGACACTAATAAAGAAATATTACGCATTGGGATTAAAAGTAGACTCAAAATCCTATCCTGGAAAACGACATGAGCTATTACATGAAACAAATCGGAAAGAAGTAATGCAAGAAATTATTGACTGGTTTGATTCCCAGTTATAATTTTTTTTTAATTATGTGTAGTTTTGAATTAGGGTAACAATTCCCCAAATAATTAGAGCGCTAACTCCTAAAACAAGTATTCCAAGCATAATGACACCAAAAATATTGAATTTACGAAGTTTTTCCTTTGGCATGTATGATGTTTGGAGATAAAAAATTTAAAATTATCCCGTGGTGATAAATTGGTACACTTTCACGGTAATGATGATACTGATACCCAAGACAACCAACCCTATCATGATTGGTGCGAATAACTTGAGCTTTTTGTACATTTTTTTGTTTTTACTATTTTATTGAGGAATAATCCTCGTGATACAACTTGTAAAACGCACTCTAATATACAATGCTAGGTTTTTTGATTTTTTTAATGTTTTCATTAAAAATAAATTGGTTATTTGCTTTGCTCCAAAGTCAGAAAAAAGTGGGAAGTGTGAGACTTGAACTCACGATCATTGGGTGGCTTCACGTATTCCAGATTTCTCTTCATTCTTTCGTCAGATTTTTAATTGGGAACGCGATCTGGAGCCCAACATCCTAGCCACTGGACGAACTTCCCGATTCGGCAGAGTAATTATGCACATTACTCTTCATCTCCTCGGAAACCAAAGATCACAAAATCAAGCATTTATTTCTTATTTAGATTCTTGGTCATAGAGGTGATTATGAAGATTGTTATTCCTCTTCTAAAAAATTTTATCCAACTATAATCATTAGGATAAGAACTGGCACCGCGAAAATACTTATTACTTTGAAATGGTGATCAAAGTAAGAACGAATACATTTTGAATGTGTTTAGTTTTTTTGGTGATATTAAAATTGGGAAAACATGAAATAAAACCGAATAAAGAAGCCTTGATTGGTGCATGGACAGGCTTCATTGTAGTTTCTCTCTTATTCTTGGTAATCTTTAGATTCGCATTTGGGTGGACATTGCGATCGGAATGGTGGATCTGGTTTGTGATTGGAGGTCCATTTATAGGAGGCGTGACCACCACGATTCAGTATTTTACAATGGATCCTGTACGGTGTAACAACTGCGGTCAAAGAGTCGATTCAAAGAAGACCTTCTGCCCCCATTGTTCTCAGAAGTTATTATGGCGCTGCCCTAATTGTAATGCAAGGGTTCGACCTGATGAAAAATTCTGTGACTCTTGTGGTGCAGGCTTAACTCCAGCTCCTCCAGAACCTTCTGCACCTGCTCCAGCTCCAGCACCTACTCCTAAACCAGAATATCAAAATCCTGGTTTTACATACTGTCAGACATGTGGAAATCATGTCGATAAGGAAAAACAGAAATTTTGTCCCTCTTGTGGTATGGAGTTGAAATAATTGAAGCGAGTTAGCAAAAATCGAATGATTGGTGCATGGACTTCGTTTTTAACCACGTCAATGATCTTTCTCTTAATTGGATTTTTGATTTTTTGGGATGGAACTCCTAGTTCATTTCCGTGGTGGTGTATCTTTGTACCTGCGATTACCTTTATTGAAGCAATTAGATCCACATTGGGGTATTTTGCACGGGAAGAGACTCGAGTTTGCCCTAACTGCCATAAGCATACTGTAATCAACAATCAATTTTGTGATAAGTGTGGTCATGATTTAAGAGCGGTGACATATCAGATGTATGGAAAAGTTGAAGATGAGGAACCTGCACCTGAAGTAAATGTATCAGAACCTCCAAAACCTACTCAGGGGTCCAAACCTTATTGTGTTACTTGCGGAGGTCCTTTAGAGGGTTCAGAAGCTTACTGTCCAACATGTGGGATGCCACTTAAAAAATAAATTATTCTCTCTTTTTTTCATAATACGGATTAGTGTGCTAAAATCTGGATCATTAAATCTATTTATTCAAACAAGGAAACATTAAGTAAAATACAATTAATTTTTGTAGGTAGAATTTCATGGGAAAAAAACAAAGTAGGATCCGAAAGAGAAGATACCCAAGAAAAGCTCTTGTTCCTATTTATTGGGTTGCTATTGGTATATCTTTTATTCTAGTATTTACCCTACCCATTGCAAGTGATTACTATAGTTACACTTTCTTGATGGTATTGGGTCTTGTTATATGGACACCATTTATGGTTGGAGCGATATTATACTCTAACTATTTTCAACGACAAGGAATCAGGATTTGTGGAAACTGTGGGAAATATTCTTATAAAGGTAAGACATATTGTCAAAAGTGTGGCGCTCGGGTATTTTGGCGATGTCCTAAATGTAATGCCCGAACTAGCCGAGGTCTTAAATTTTGTAAAGAATGTGGTCAAAATTTGAAAGTTGTTACATTCGCACGACAAGTAGAATTAGAAGGTGAAGTTCGGCAAGGAGAGGATGAACCTAAACCTAGTTCTTCAAATTTGATAGTCACTGGTTCCATTGTTCAATTTTGTCCTTCTTGTGGTGCGGAAATTTCAGAGGATCTAACTCATTGTAGTATTTGTGGTTCAAAATTCGAAAATAAAGGTGTATGAAGCATGGGAAAGAATAAAATTAGAAAAAGGAAACAGAAATACCCTAGTCGTGCATTTGCTGCAGTCTATTGGGTTATAATGGGATTATCTCTCCCGCTCGTATTTATTTTACCAATTCATGATTTGTATATTTACTATCCCTATACTGAGGGATTATTAGTCGGAAGTGCAGTATGGGGATTTTTCTTTCTAGGATCGTTATTTTATACAATACATTATGGTCTTAATGGAATCAGGAAATGCCCAAATTGTGGAATTCAGAATTATAAAGGAAGAAAACACTGTAAAAGCTGCGGTGCTCGAGTCTTTTGGTTCTGTCCAAAATGTGGCAAGAAGACCATCAAACATAGAGAATTCTGTGAATGCGGTCAGTCTCTACGCGTGATTACATATGCACGACAAATAGATTTTGATGGAGAAACAAGACAAAGTTCAGATAAACCTCAACCTAATTCATCCAGTGTGGTCGTGACTGGTTCTATAGTACAATTCTGCCCAGCATGTGGTGCGGAGGTCAAAGAGGATTTGACTCATTGTAATATCTGTGGTTCTGGTTTGGGTCACAAATAGTTAAAAAATCCTTTAGTTTTTTTTATAATAAATATTTCAAAGAAAACCTTTAAGCCATTGAAGAGACGGATCAAATACTAATCAATGTTTAATAAACAGTGAAATTGTATGATCCAAAATTTTCTTATTATTTCTGAAACCGGAGACTACTTGTTCAGTCGTGATTATGAAGGAAAGAATCACACCGACTTATCTTTATTATCTGGATTCATCTCAGCAATTCGGAATTTTGCAGAATCCATTGGAGAGGGTCAGATTCGAACGATGGTAATTGCTAGCCGAAAATGGTTATACACTACTAAACAGAATCTAATAGGAATTTGTATATCCGATCAAGAGGATTCGGATGATCTCATTAAGATGCACTTTCTCATTCCTCTATTGAATCAATTCATTGATGAATATAAAGAAGAACTATTCCACCATAATGGAGAATATACAGTTTTCGATTCTTTCCAAGAAATGACCGATACACAAAAAGAAGTGTATCGGGCACAAGCAGCTGAACAATCTGTTGATTTAACAACCAAACAAGCATTAACTCTAATGGGAGCTATCGAATTAATTAATCTTGATAATTTGGCTCTTGTTTTGCGGCATGCGTCCAATCACAAACTCGTCTTGGTTGGAGATGATTTTATTTCCAAAAAGCTTGGGGCTCTTATTCAAAGTATGATACCGATCCATGTTACATCTGAGTTAAACGGATATACAGATTTATATATCTCATCAAAATATCCCAACAATCCGGATGTTGAGTTCTCGACGTTTAACGTTGATAATCGAGGATGGACAAAACAAACCTACACAACTGCAAATTATGAGAAAAACTTGATTCAAACAGTTCAGAAAAAGAAAGGACTTGGGGAAATGGATCTCATACTGATTTTTCGAAAATTTTATTTAGAATTGATTGAAAAGGTAACGGAATACATCAATTTGACATGGAAACATAAAAATAATCCTCGAGAACTCTCTCGTGAGTTACAAACAATTGTTAAGGATAAACAGAAAGTTGAATTTTTACATCAGTATATCAATAAAAATATCGGTATTGATATCGACGATTTCCTTAAGAAGAAGAAGTAATTCTCGTTTTATCCGTTCCTAAAAGAAAAACTTTTTAGTTTTATTAGAATGTAGGAAATATACTCTCACATATAAATTAAAGATGTTGTGTGTGAGCTCTTATGGGAGAGTAGTCTAGCTTGGTATGCGTCGATTCGTCGATTCGGGTTATTTTTAATCCGAAAACGGCCAACGATACTCGGTTTGGGACCGAGAGGTCGGGAATTCAAATTTCCCCTCTCCCACCATTTTCATTTTCGGATATGATCTTATGCGACCGTTCTCCCTCCTCATCAAACCCGCTGGTGCAAGTTGCAACTTGCGCTGTGAATATTGTTTCTATTTAGATCATCTGGATTTGCATGCTCCTGCTCCAAGAATGTCAGAAGAGGTATTAGAACACTTAACAATGTCGTATATGAAGACTTCCCAACCGGTGTATGCATTCGCATTTCAAGGAGGAGAACCGACGTTGATGGGGCACAAATTCTACCAGAAAGTGGTTGAATACCAAAAAAAATACGGAAAACCTCGTAGTCAAGTTGCAAATGGATTCCAAACTAATGGTATTGCCATAACGGATAACCTAGCAAAACTATTTCATCAATATCGTTTTCTCCTTGGAGTATCTATGGATGGTCCCCCCGAAATTCACAATGTTTATCGAAAAAACGCAAAAGGAAAATCTACTCATCAAATGGTAATGAAAGGGATAAAAACCTTACAGAAACATCAAGTTGATTTTAATACACTCACGTTAGTAACTCAAGCTAATGTACGTCGTGCTAAACAAGTTTATCGTTATCTCAAAAAACAAGGATTCTATTTCCACCAATATATTCCTTGTGTGGAATGGGATGATAAGAAAAAGTTGGAGTCATTCTCGATATCAGGGGGGGAATGGGGGCAATTTCTTTGTGATCTATTTGATGAATGGATGAAGGATGATATCCATCGGGTATCAATACGTCATTTGGATAGTATTATAGAATTTCTGGTTTATGGATCTTATAATGTGTGTCAGATGGGCAAATCGTGCAATACTTATTTTGTTGTTGAATCTAATGGGGATGTTTATCCATGTGACTTTTTTGTTCGGGAAGACCTGAAATTGGGTAATATTATGGAAAATACATGGGAAGAACTTCAAAATTCTAAGCTTTTTAAAGAATTTGCGATACACAAAACTCAATATTCAGATGCATGTAAGGGCTGTGAATATCTTCCATTCTGTAATGGTGATTGTCAAAAGTTTCGTTCTTTTTCAGATTGGACACATCCAAAGGGATTATCTTCATTATGTATTGGTTGGAAACAATTCTATGATCATGCATTACCTAAATTAACAGAAATAGTGCAGACACGAATTTTAAAAAGTAGATAGAAAAAAGATATTAGAGTTCTTGGTATTGAAGGTATTCTTCAAACTTAACTCGTAATGTAATTATTTTTGAAATGTTGGAAATTGCACCAATAGATGTTCCCACAACAGCAATCCATTTCACAACTGTTAATCCAAGTTCAATTTTTTCATATAGTGCAAAGTCTATGGAAATTAATTCCATTATTGATGGCACAGACATAACTGCTGGGACGAACAGTGTCAATAAGAATGGAATGAATGCTATATCCACAATAGCATGCATAATCATCAACACTCTTTGTGCTCCGTAGTTGGTTAAATCCATCATTGATTGGAACAAATTAATGAACCCACCAGCCAATGTGAAAACTCCTGATAGCTGAATATAATATGTCAGTTGAGGACCTATATCTTCAACAATTGGAATTAATTCCCAGACTTTAGCTATCATAGCTATTCCAAACAGCATGGCTACGATTCCACCGGCAAGTAAATCCCCTCGTTTTAAAGGTGGTTTTACTTTTTTGGGAAATTTTTGTTGCCATTTTCTATCAATTGACTCCAATTTCTCAGCTTTTTCAGAAGGAATGGACTTTGTTTGAAATCTTCGAGTAGATTTCTCAAAATCTTCAGGAAGATAGCCTTCAACTGATAAAGCTACAAAAATGACGGATACAATTAAGAATGCACCTAATGCTGCTGACCAGATACTATTTAGATAAGAGAAGAGATCCCAACTTATTCCATTTGTAGCTGCATCCACTATGA
>JAEOTN010000486.1 GCA_016839865.1 Promethearchaeota archaeon
ATTTCCATTCAATATTTAATGAATTTCTAGGAGGAGCGCGAATAAATTTAACTTTTGGATACCCTAAAGCTAAAACACCCCAAATTTGTCTGCCTTTTGGAATGCCTAACCATTTTCTTAGTTTTTTTATCCGTTGAACAGTTTCTTGAGCGATTCCAATCCAACAAGTCCCTAAACCTCGTGACTGAGCAGCCAACATTCCGTGTGTTAAAGCAATACCTGAATCACATCCTGCCATATTGCCATATACTGGAGAATGCAACACTATAACACAGGGCGCGTTGAAAAAGATTGGGTCTTCATCATTCTCAGATTTAGTGATGAGATTTTTCATTGAGTAGAGAAAACTTGGATCTTTTACCATCTTTCGAATGTTTCCCCACAGAAACACGTTTGAAATGAATTTATTCGAAACAAGTTTGTAGGTCATTCCAATTAGGGACGTCACTTTCTTTGAGAATGTTTGAATTTTTTCTGGGTCCGTAAATACCATATATTCCCAATTCTGTTGGTTACTTGCACTTGGTGCATATCGCATAGCTTCTAACACTGCTTCAATTTCTTCCTTTGGAACAGTCTTATCTTTAAATTGACGAGTAGATCGCCTACTACGTAATAGTTCTAGTAATGTGGAATAATTTACATCTTGAGGACTTTTTAACTCCTCAAATTCAAAGCAGGGATCAGCATCCGAATATTCAATAGCTTTTGTTGGGCAAACAGCTAAACAGTGACCACATCGTGAACATGAGTTATAATGATCGACATATTTAACCACAGTTCCTTTAGGATTGGATTCATCAGTAACTTTAACCAAAACTCTAGGAGCACATTCATTAATACATGCACCACATTGGGTGCATTTCTCAAAATCTATTCCTGTGATCTGCATTCTTGTTTTCCCACTCCATACTAATTTTACAAAGTTAATAAAAAGTAGTGCTATTTGAATTCGATTTTTTTAGTAGAAAATTAGATTATAGTCAAAAAACAATAGAAATTGATATAAATCGGGATAAAGATGCTGATATCCGGTTGAATGGCAAAGAAATTTCCTCAGTTGATTTAATTGAGAATATTGGAAGCAAATTTAGCCTACCTCCTTTACTCTTAGAAGACATTCTTAATCCAAATCAAAGATCTAAATATGAAGAGTTTGAGAACTGTGTTTTTGTGATATTAAAAAGAGTTGATTGGGATGAATTTCAAGATGAAATTAGCATTGAACAAATTTCTCTTGTTTTATTACCTTCTAAAGTGATAATATTTCAAGAACAAAAGGATAATTATTTTTTGCGATAGAGAAAAGAATTGAGATTTTCTAATTCCAATTAAAATTGGGGGAATATAAAAAATGATATTAAACAAGTTTCTCAAAATTTTAGGTGCATGGACTCTTTTGATTATTTTTTTTGGTTTTTATTGCATTTGTTGGAGATATATTTCCTATAGTGGTTTTTTTGGGCATTCCTGTAATTCTTAGAGCTATTTTACTAGTTGTAATAACCACGTTCAGCGATTTAATATAAAATGTAGAAGATAGCAACAACTCAAGATTTTTCGTACTGAAAAACAACGATATATTTATAAACAGAATTTGAAATAATATAATGTCTTTAAGGAGAGTTAAAAAATGACAAAGGAAAGAAAAGAAAGAAAATTAATAACAGTAAAAATTGTGAATTTCTTTGCGGGTTTGCTAATTTTGGGAGCATCGATATGGATATTACTTGATAGCGGGGTCGCGGTTGACTTTTTCATCGTAATGATAGCTTCTGCCTTAAATATCATTGGATTTGTTCGAATTTTTAATGGTCTTTATCGAGACGATTTGAAGAAATCTGTAAAAACATCTAAAACTATAACTGGTATAATATCCCTGCTTCTTGGAACCACAATTATCGTAATTGATTTCAGATTTTCATCTATATCAATAGCATGGCTGATTTTGCTAGTTTCAATCACATTGTTATTGAATGCAATATCTCGCTTCTTTACAGGAATACAAGCAAAAAGATACCCATTGTGGTATAGAATCCTGACTATTGTTGCAGGATTTGCCAGCCTAGTAGTTGCAGTTTTAATTGGTTTAACCAATTTGAATATTGTAGTAATTATCCCTAGTCAGGAAACTCAAGTTATATTACTTGCTTATACACTCATCCTGCTAGCGTTAGTTCGAATAAGTCTTGTATTTTTGAAGAAACCTGAGTAAATAAATTACTAACTTCTTTTTTTTTACTTAATAAAATCGATTTCCACAAATTAACTTCATTCTATGAACAAAAACTTGGTAATAAGCCTACTTTCATAGCCCTCAGATCAATTTTCGTCAATAAATTTGAGAATCTTCCTTTTAGCTTAGTGGAAAAATGAAATTGAGCTAGTAGTAAAATATCTATGGAGCTTAGATTATTATTCACAATAGTGATAAAGTAAAAAACGAATAAAGAAAGAAAAAATCGATAATTCTAGATTTAAGGTTTTTTTTGCCTAATAGTCGAAATCGTCAATATATTCTTCGTCTTCTTCCCAATCGTCCTCTTCGTCGTAATTTTCTTCTTCATCATCGTAGCTTTCTTCTTCCCAAAAATCTTCTATCTTTTTCGGTGCATTTTTCACCTTATTTCGTGGATCCATTTCTTTTATTTTGCTCCTGTTTTTGGTACGCCACTTTTGTATAAGTGGCAAAAATATGTGTACTAAATTAATATTTAAAACTTACCACAAGGCAAGTTTCGAATAGGTCATTTCACGTTGAGTTCAATGAATCCTACTAAGAGGTAAAGAAAATAAGAAGTCTCTTACTACATCGGTAGAAATTTACTTTTGAGATAAAAAACCTAGGTTTTATTGTATAAACCAAGTGTGAGTAGGAAGAAATATTATAACACAGTTATTCGTATGAAATCATATTAATTTATATTTTCATTTATAATACTGAGTTTTAATGAAACGTGAGGAACTTATTCATCTAATTTGCACTCCCCTAGTCTACATTAGCACAGAAAAAATAAAATCACGAAGAACGCAATTAAAGAATCTTCCAAAAATGATCCGTATTGATGAAATAATTGCGTTTTTAAAAATCAATCCGCGTATGATTGAAGATTGGAAAAAATATTCCTATGAGAAACAGGATAGAACGGGATACTATTTGATTATTGGTAAGGAAGTTGCAGAATTCGGATTTTTTGACAATGATAATGGGATTAGAAATGCAATTTACAAATCTAAAGAAATAGAACTTGTAGTAGCTCTTTTCATTATTTTTGATTCAAAAATACACAATACTTTTTTCCATATAAACTAGGTTGTGAAAATCATGGAATCAAGGGGACGGATTTTATCAAATCGACTTACCCAAACAATTCTTTATCCATTTCTATTGATATACTCGACGTGCATTTTCCAAATCAAGATTTCCGAAAAAGAGAGTACATTAATCATTTTCTGTCTACACGTAGCTCATCCCTAATCAAGGAACATCACAACGTTTAAATATATGAATAGGCAATTTATTGATCGACTTAAACAGATCTGGTTAACTCAACGTGAAGGATTCGGTTTCGAGTCTTCTGGTTGGAAAGTCAGTTTTGTTGAGTTAGGATGAGTTGTGCCAGCAATCAAAAGTTGGCCAACCTTCCTCGTACTACCAATTCACTCATTTTTTCAATTCTAATCATACAATGAACATTTTCACATTGTCTTCTTTACTGGATTCATGAGATTGTGGTATAACTAGCTATTGCTATTCGGATCTCATTCAATGATTTGGTATAAAAATAAGTAGTAATTATCGGACTCAAGAATTAGTGGTGAAGGAAGTTAAAGACCAATATCAAAATCCCAAGATGAGATTGATTGTAAAAAAAAGAAAAGAGAAAGAAAAAACTTTCAATTTTAGGGTGTAGGTTTTCTTTACTTAATAATCGTTGGCATAAATTTATTTTTCGTCGTCTTCCCAATCGTCCTCTTCTTCTTCGTCTTCTTCTTC